>JAJRBK010000043.1 GCA_028679495.1 Methanobacteriota archaeon | reverse complement strand
TCGTGTGAAACGCCGCAACAACGTCATGGTCAGGGAGCATGTCCTTAATCTCCATCGCTGCGCTGCCATGCTGCGCTTGCGGAACGTAGCGCATGAAGCCGTCTTTTGCTATAGGAACGACGGGCGACAGGATGATAGCGCTCGGGTTTAGTTCCTCTTTTATAGAGTCGACGGTGGGAATGGCGTGCTGATAAGGAAGCGCAATGACCACCACGTCGCAATTTTCAATCGCTTGAACGTTCTCTTCGCCCTTGAATTCACATACGAAGCCTTGGGCTTTAAGTCGTTCTTCACACGACGCCGCTGCCTCTTCCGCTTTTTCTTCGCTTCTTGATCCGATGACGATAGCATGCTTTGGAGCCCAGCGAAGCGCCAGACCCTCACCAATGTTCCCCGTGCCACCTAGTAACGCGATACGCATGTTGATACCCGTTTTGATAGGTTGCGAGAGGGTGCTTTATAAAGGTTTGTTACTGCTCTGGCGTTTCTTACCAGACTTCATTTAAGCCTATGCGACGGTACAGGGGTCAGAAGGGTCGATCGTGAAATACCAGCATGCGCCCATTAGGTGCCGTCCCCAAAGGTAGCCTCAAGCCACTCCCTGATATGATCACGCGCCTCCCGGAACGGCGTGCATGCACCAGCATCATTCTCAGTCGCCGATACAGGGTTAGGAAAGGCGTGCTGCAAGTACACCTCGCCTCTTGGGAAAACAGGACAGTGCTCCTCGGCATCAGCACAGAGGGAGACGACGTAGTCAAAATGCATCCCCTCGAACTCATTGAGAGATTTTGCGTGCTGGGAGCTGATGTCGACGCCCACCTCCTCCATGACGCGAATCGCGCACGGATGAACGCTCGTCGGCTCGCTCCCTGCGCTGAACGCAGTGTAGTGCTCATTGTACATCGCGTTGATGAACCCTTCTGCCATCTGTGATCGCGCTGCGTTATGTGTGCAAAGGAACAGGATGCGCCTCTTGCGAATTGTCGTCTCGTTCATCGTGCACGAGTCCTCTGGGAGAGAACATGCCTTGTAATATTTAAACAGTGATGATGGCATCCTGCCACTTGTCAATTCGCCGAGTCGTAAGATGCGTCAGGCCGGCGGTCTAAGTGGGTTTGCACCACTGCTGCACCGATAGCACAGATGCGCGGTGCTCGTATTACACAGCGCTCCAAAACCGTGCCAAAAATGCGCCGGCTTATCGGATGTTATCTTGCAGCATAACTGCTAAGTCCCTCATAAGAGCTCGACACTAGCCACGCTTTACGTGAGCAGGGGGTGTCTTTGAAGTCCCGCTAATACCATCATTAGGTGGGAGATGGCGAAGGTGCGGGGAGTATAGCTCCGGCCTGCTTCGGCTCGCTTTCGGTCACGCGGCCCTGGAGGCAGGCACCGTCACCATAAACGTCGTCCCTTTCTCATCCTCGCTCTCAAAGGTGATCGTCCCGTTATGCGCCTCAACGATCCGTTTGACCACTGCGAGCCCCAGCCCTGTTCCTTTGGCCTTGCCAGTGGTAAGCGGTGAGAAGAGCTTATCCTTCATCTCGTAAGGAACGCCCTGTCCGGTATCGCGCACAGTGAGGGTTACCGCGTCACCTTCCATTAACGCTCGGATGGCAAGCTCCCCTCCGTGCGGCATCGCCTGCACGGCGTTTAAGACGAGGTTCGCTAACACGCGCTGCATTAGGTATGGATCGACTGTTGCTGTTATGGGTGTGGGAACGTCGACGTGCACGCTGATCGATTTAGGGATCGTCAGCACTGAAAGCGTGGTATCGATGAGCGCTGCGATACGCGTCTCCTCAGCTTCAAGTTTCAAAGGACGGGCGTAATCCTGCAGGTCAGAGACGATCTTATCCATGTACTGGATCTGCTGTTCCATATTAGAAAAGAGTTGAGTGGCCTTGGCGATGCGGGGGTCTGCTTTCGCATCGGCAGACATGGCGTTAAAGTATATTCGTTCAAGTTCGAGGGTGTACTGCAGGGCTTGTAAGGGATTGCGAAGATCATGACCGATCATAGTGGTGGTCTCACCAATGCCTGCTAAGCGTTCTGCGTCCTTGAGCGCTGCTTCCACACGCTTGCGCTCGGTGATATCCCGTGTTGCTGAGATAACTGCATCAACCTCGCCTTCGAGGTTATAAATCGGCGAGAGCACATACTCGTAAACGCGCTCACCACCAGTAGAAGGCCACACCATCTCGCCTTGCATGGACGTGCCGGTGCCGAAGACGCGCTGCACGTTGACCTCAAGGGGCCCCATGTGTTCGCGCGAGAAATTCAGCTCCCGCCACGTCTTGCCGATGAGCTCACTCTTCTTTAACCCCAACGTTGCGAGTGCCGACTTGCTTGCGAAGCGGTAGCGCATCTCACGGTCATAGATATAGATGTGCTCAGGAGAGGATGAGAGAATGCCATCAAGAATACGCATCTGTTGCGCCGCAGTTTCTGTCAAGCGCGAGCGCTCGTGCTCAGCCTGCACCTCGCGTGTCACGTCATAGCTGACGGCGAGGACTTGGATGACGACCCCCTGGTCGGTAATAGGGTAAAATGACTCGCGAAGCCGCCGTCCTATACGCTCTGTTTCCACATGGACCGGCTTTTTCGACCGCACCACCTCAGCGATCCATTGACGATGCAGTTGCGCATGTGAGGGCGGATGAGTGTCAAAGAAGTTGATCCCGACGCTTTCGGCGACGGTAGAACTTATTATATGGGCCCCCGCCTCGTTGGTCACAAGGATGGTGCCATCCACATCGATCAGCGTGACATCTCCAGGAAAAGCATTAAGAAGCGTTAAAAGGAGGGCATGCGAGGGTGTATCAAAAGGGGTTTCGGTGGTCATGGTGCGGACGTCCCGTGCAGACGCTATAGTGGGGGTCTCATGTTCATTATATATAACGCTTTGATTACCGAGCACGATAAACTGAACCCACGGTGCTTTGTGCTACGTTTATAGTATTGCGTCTTCGTCCCAGCCGCATGTATATCAAGAGCAAGCAGGTGCGCAAGCACACAGGCGTCATTGTTTCAGCAGACCTTTGATCATACGTGCGCGCGTGCACCGTATGTCACAGCGTGAAAAAAGCGTCCCTCGCTGCCTCCGTGCAGGTCGGAAATGCGTCGGCAAAGTCGAGGCGTCGATCAGTCATCTCGTTATATACGGCGATCGCCTCGTGCGGGCTGAGGGGAGCAAGCTCCGGATTCGATAACTGCTCACCGAAGATAGACATTGTCACTGTGTAGGTGAAGTATAATCCATCATGCGTGCGATAGAGGTCAACGTCCGTGCTGCCTTGCGCCATCGATTCGATGCAAAACATGTGCTCATTTCGAGCAAGCAGGAGTGCCCTTTCGGTGTCGTAGACAATGCCGTTATACGCCTGTTTCATGTGCCACTACAGTGATAGCGAGCACACGATTAAAGGTTATGTGTGAGGGGGACGAAACTAAAGAGTGCCACCACCTTTCTGCGAGCCGACCTTTACGAGTGATGAATGTCCCGGCGCCTCCTAGCTGCCGGTATAGTCTGTGCACGTGGCCGTTCGCTGAACAGAAGTAAATCGAATCCTGTGAAGCACGCTTCACGCCTAGATGGGGCGAAAGGAGCCACGTTGGGAGCGCGTCGACTGTTGTATCATCAACAAGCACCTCAAACAAAATATAAGGGCTCACTAAATAAGAGACTTGACGTGTGAGGGACGCTATGAGAAGAGCAGTGGTCGCTATCCTTGTCTTCATAATAATCGCTTCGACGCTTGTAACGTGGGCAATCCTGCCACATGAGAGCGAGCCCGTGTTCATGCCCTTATCAAGAAGCGCTGCGGTCGAGGTCGTAGCGCTCCCTAAGCCCGTCTTAAAAGGAAACGTATCCGTAGAAGAGGCGCTCCAGAACCGGCGGTCGGTGCGCGAATACACTGATGCCGCTATTTCGCTGGGAGAGCTCTCGCAGCTGCTATGGGCTGCACAGGGGGTGACCAACGCGCAAGGGTTTAGAACTGCACCATCTGCGGGCGCGCTCTACCCACTCGACGTCTATGCGGTCAACGCGACCGGCGTATACCACTATAATACGCAGAACCATAGCCTCGGGAGAATCACATCCACGAACGTGCAGGAAAACCTCACGAAGGCGGCGTTAGGCCAAAGCGCCGTCAGAACGGCTCCCCTTGTGCTCGTGATCACCGGAGTGTACGAGCGGACTGCAGCCAAGTATGGGGACCGTGCAGAGCGTTATGTCCATCTCGAGGCGGGCCATGCGGCGCAAAACGTGCTGCTTGAATGCGCAGCGCTCGGGCTGGGAGCCGTGCCAATCGGTGCGTTTGATGATGCACGCGTGCAAGCAGCGCTTGGAATCCCTGGTGATCATCAACCGTTATACGTTATTCCGATCGGCCACATCTCGTGATCGTGATTTCTGCTGGGGTTGATTGTCTCACCGTATGCGGCTACGCCCTCCTCCTGCTGAGGGCGAAAACAGAGGGCAGGGGCCTGCTCAGCGCTACGACACGATCTCAGGAAGATTATGTCCGGGGGTGAGCACCTCGCACCCGCTTTCAGTGATACGGACGACGTCCTCCCTCCGGTACCCGCCAATTCCCGGAACGGCGAGGACTGCGTGTCCGATACTCATCGTCATGTTCGGCTTAAGCACGATCTCACCGTGCTGGGGATAATGGCTTGGATGCGGGTATTCCTCGAACTCCAAGCCGACGCCATGGATGTACCCGGGAACAACATACTCACCAAATTCGGTTTTCCCTATTGATTCTGCCATAAACTGCGTGACCTCCTTGACCTTCCATCCAGGCTTCACCGCTGCTATTACGCCCTGCTGTGCCTCATCGTAGGCATCAGCGAGCTTCACAAAATCAGTGCCCGCCGATGTAACCGCAATCCCCGACGCCACGCGCCTGCAGACGAAAGTGCGCGCCATGTCGCATGCATAGACGTCAGTCACAGGATGCAGGTCAACGATGACCGGGTCGCCGCTTTCCACGGGACGATGTGAGACAAAGCCGTGCAAATGCAGCGAGTTTTCCCCCGAGTTCACAAAGGTGATCGCCCCCAGACGCTCCGAGCCCGCCTTGCGCATGGCGTATTCTGCTGCTGCCGCGATATCATTTTCCGTTGTGCCAGCAACAAGCGCACGTGCTGCGGCTTCCATACCCGTCTCTGCGACGCGTGCCGCCTTTTTCATCCGCTCGATCTCCTCAGCGGACTTTACCATACGAAGTTCGAGCATGACGTCGTCGTTTTCCGTCATGGTGATGTCCGGATTCAGCTTCCGAAACCGGTACACCTCAAATCCGGGCGCCGTATGCGTGTCGAAACCCACTGTGGCCTTCTGCAGGTCGTGCGCGCGTATTGAACCGTGAAAGTGCCGCATGAGCTCGTTGACGCTGCTCCAGCCGCGCACGTCGTCAACCCACGTGTGGGCGCGCACCTGTTCCACCTCGGGCTGAAACACGATGATCGTCGGGTCGGCGTCACGATAGAATAGCATCCGGGCCTGCCGGCGGTAGTCACCGGTGATGTAGTAATAGTTTTCCACGCCGGCAATGAGCATCGCATCGACGCCTTTTGCTTCCATGAGTTGTTGAATCTGCCTTTTTCTTTTGAAGTAGTCAACCATATGTGTCCTCCAGATGCTTGTGCAAAGAGGGAATACACATCCTACCGTATTACCGTGTACGCCGCACCCCCCATTGCTTGGCCGTGTATCTTCACCAAAGCGCGCGAGATGGTGCTTAAATAGAGCATAGCACTTTATATTAGACCCAACGCACGTGTCAAAGGGAGGTACACGATATGTGGCTAAAGACCAGAATTGGAAAACGTGTCCGAGTTAGAAGCACCCGAGCAGAGGTTACGTGGGAAGGCGCGCTTGTTGATGTCGATTCGGTTGGGTTAATAGTGAATGATGCTGAAGCGGGCCCAACGTTCATCCCCTTTAACTCTGTTTTTGCCGTGCACGTTTTAGAGCGCTGACAACAGCATGTATCGGCAACAACGAGCCGCAACCGTCAGCGCGGTATCGCGCTCGTGCGAAAAATTGTTACCTCGCACGAACAAGCGGAGCGAAAATGAACGCACCGTCTGTTTCGGTGAGATACTAGCGTAAGCGAATGTGCCTAATACACGATGAGTACCTGATAGGATGAGCCATGGCGTTTGACGCAACTGATGATTTAAAGGCCCAGGATTGGCAGGAGACTTCTGTCGATGAAGCGCTTACGTTGCTACAGTCTGACAGTGGGGGACTTGCCACCAGCGAAGCTGAACGTAGGTTGCGCTTCGTCGGCCCCAACTCACTGCCTGAGGAGCCACGTCCGTCGAGGCTGCTCGTCTTTCTGAGACAGTTCAACAGCCCGTTGATCTACATCCTGCTCATAGCGAGCGTCATCAGCTTCGCGGTGGCGTCTGTTATTGACGCGGCCATAATCCTCATTATTGTCATTGCGAATGCGATTATTGGATACACGCAGGAAAATAAAGCAGAAAACGTGCTCGCGACGCTCAAGGAACTCACAGCGCTTAAGAGCACCGTTCGCCGAGATGGCACGGAAGAGGCGATCGATGCGCGCTCGATAATCCCTGGCGATATTCTCATGCTCGACGCAGGTGATCGTGTTCCCGCAGACGCCCGCTTGCTCCTCGTCCGGTCACTGAAGGCTGATGAGTCGATGCTCACAGGTGAATCGGTGACGGTGGATAAGCGCACAGCGACGCACACGCCCAACATGGTGTACGCTGGGACGACTATAACTGAGGGGCGGGGAGAAGCCGTCGTGGTGCGCACCGGGTCTGAGACAGAATTTGGTAAAATAGCGGCGTCGGTGCAGACCTCCGCGCGGCCTGAGACCCCCTTACAGAAGGACTTGGGGAGACTGAGCGTGTGGATCGGCGTTTTGGTGCTCGTAGTAAGCGCGATCATCTTTGTCACCGGAACAGTACGAGGCGAGTCCATCGTCACCATGTTCTTTATCGCGGTCAGTCAGGCAGTCTCCGCCATCCCTGAGGGTCTTCCTGCCGTTACCACAATCGTACTGACGATGGGCGTACGCACTATGGTCAGAGAGCACGCGATCGTGCGGCGTCTTCCTGCAGTCGAGGCGCTCGGCGCGACTGACATCATCCTTTCAGACAAGACAGGGACCCTAACGCTCAACGAGATGAGCGTTGAGAAGCTGTGGGTAGGCTCTCTCGTCAGGGTGACCGGTGCGGGTTATGCGCCGACCGGTGAGATCCGCTGGGAGAGCGACGGACGCGATGCGCGCGCTGATCCGGGCGTCACCCGACTGCTCACCGCGCTCGTCTACGCGAGCGACGCGCAGCTTCGCACCAACGGCATTGCAGGCGATCCGACTGAGGCGGCGCTCGTCGTGGCGGCAAAAAAAGCGGGCATCAATAAAGGCGAGCTGGAACACGCGCATCCACGGCGCGATGAACTCCCCTTCGATCCTGAACGGGGGTACATGGCGACGCTTAATGACGCCGTGTACGTGAAGGGCGCTCCCGAGGTGATACTGTCGATGGCGGATACCATCACGCTCGATGGCATAGCTCGGCGACTTGATGATGAGCTAAGAGAGCAGATACACGCGGTAATCGAGCAGC
>JAJRBK010000042.1 GCA_028679495.1 Methanobacteriota archaeon | reverse complement strand
CGTGTATGACGTGTATATGAAATACTGGAAGAAAGTTCGACTAGCAGATATTGAATGTTAAAAACGTAGATTACGATTGCGCCTTAGTTTGAATGGTTACAGAAAAAGGAGGAATCCGCCGTTTTTCTGACGTGATCACCAAAAAGTTCGTTTACTGCTAATGATAAATTTTAGTTTGGAGAAGATGTCGAGAGTCTTAAAAGAAAAGGCAGACGCTGCGACGAAGTACGATCTTGTGGCAAGGACACTCGATCAATTCAGCGACAAGATCGCTTCAGCGACGTCAATTTTTATCAAACCTAATCTTGTTTCGAAAGAGCTGTACCCGACCACCACCGACCCACAACTTCTCGATACGGTACTAGAGTTCGTCCCTGACCACGCCCTTATGGTAGGAGATGGGCCTGCGTTCGATGCCCCCTTAAATGCGTTTTTCAATCGAAAGACGCGAGGCGTGACCACGAATCATCCACTAAAGCGTATTTGCGATGAGCGCGGCGTCAAATTCACAAATCTCAATAAGAGTCCTTTTGAGAAACGGCGAAGCGACCGCGGGTTTAAGCTCTCTCTGTCGACGGTTCCACAATCATTCGATCTAAAAATCTCCCTGCCAGTGCTGAAAACGCACTCTATTTGCACGCTGACGGGAGCAGTAAAGAACCAATTTGGATTGGTTAAACCGATAGAACGCGCCCGCTTACACTCCAGCGGCGTGAGTTTGCACAAAGGTATCGCTGAAGCCGCGGTGCTCGAACCGTTCGACATCTTCATAGTTGATGTGGCAGAAACACTTGTTAATGCTCAAGAATTGCGTCACGGCGGCAGGAAAACGCATCTCGGCTACGTACTTGCGGGAACCGACCCCGTTGCAGTCGACTGCGCCGGTCTTGAGCTCTTGAGAACAGTCGATGCAAAACTGGCGGGCAAAACTATAGATAACATCCCCCATTTGGCTTTTGCAGAAAGTTACGGTGTGGGAGAAAGGCGATACGAATGCGTGGGGCTTGCGAAAATGTAGACTCTACGACGGGCCTGGGAAATGATAACTAGGCGCCTGAACAATTTCTTGCCTTCTCTATCGCTCGTTCTTGCTTTTTTTACGTTTGTCGTTAGCTATCTCGGCGTCTTTGTTGCAGGTACGCACTCTAGGGAAACAGCCAACTGGACAGCACAGACAATTGTCTTCACTCGCATTAGAGAAGTCCGATGAAGATGAGCGTCACGCTCAGTCCAATCACGATAATAATCGTAGCTCCTGCGATGTAATTGAAGAGTCGTGTGTTCACGTATTCGCCCATAATCTTCTTGTCGTTTGCAATGACGAGCATGTAGATCAAAACGAAGGGGAGAAGTATCCCGTTGCCTACTTGCGACAAATAGAGGATGGATAGGAGGGGAACGTTCGGGATCGAGATAATAAGCGCTGCCAGTACGATGATTCCTGCATAAAGTCCGTGAAAGACGGGAGCTTCCCTGAAGGTCTTCGAGACGCCGGCTTCCAAGCCGAGGCCTTCACAAACGTACTGTGCAGTCGAGAGGGGCAAAATGCTCGCTGCAAACAACGAGGCGTTCAAGAAGCCAAAGGCAAACAGCACTGCTGCGTAGTTACCTGCCAATGGGGCAAGTGCAGCTGATATGTCAGCGACCGTGTTCACGGGAATTCCATTTACAAAGATAGTTGCCGCACAGGCCACAACAATGAAGTACGCCACGACATTTGTCACGATTGAACCCGTAATAGCGTCAAGCCGTGAATAGTTGAGGTACTTGCGTGGAACTTCTTTTTCGACTACTGCCGCTTGGATGTAAAATTGCATCCATGGTGCGATGGTTGTTCCCACCAACCCGACGAGCATAGTGATATACGCAGCATCAAGTGAAATATGCGGTATAAACGTGTTTGCGGCAGCAATTTTCCAATCTGGATGGGCCAGAAACCCAGAGATGATATATGTGACATAGAGCGCCGATGCGACTAAGAACACCCGTTCGACGCTCCTGTAGCTCCCGCGAACGACTAACACCCATACGAAGAGGGCGGCAAGCGGCAGTGATACGTACGGGGGCACGCCAAAGATGGAGGCGCTCACCGAGATGCCGGAGAACTCAGCGAGGGTGTTGCCGAAATTGACCGCTAAGAGCACGATCATGATAAAAAAGACCAGCTTAACGCCTGTCTTCTCACGTATTAACGAAGCGAGTCCCTTGCCCGAAACGACCCCCATTCGTATGCCCATCTCTTGCACGACAGCGAGGGCAATCGTCATAGGGATGAACGTCCAGAGCATTACGTAGCCGAACTGCGAACCGGCAAGGGAGTAGGTCGTTATGCCGCCCGCGTCGTTGTCGACGCTCGAGGTAATGATCCCCGGGCCCATGACGGACAGGAACAGTGCGAGCCTGATCAGCCATGAATTCCTGAAGTATCGCGTTAGAACCCGGTAATCCAAGATGCGTCACCTCTTTCAACCAAACATCTTGGGAACTCGCTTCTTCCACGCGGTCGGCAAAACAATGTCAATCGCGTCGTCAACGGTGACGATGCCTTTCAGTCTCTTCTCGTCGTCCACAACGGGAAGCGCGAGCAGGTTGTATTTGGCGATTTTCTTTGCCACATCTCGCTGGTCATCTCTCACGTGAACGGTAATGAGATCGGTGTGCATGAATGCAGCGAGCTTTTCTTCGGGGCGTGCAAGCAAGAGATCACGTATTGAGATCACCCCTGCAAGCGTTTCATCCTTCTCGATGATATAAATGTAATAAATGGTCTCTACGTCTGCCGCGGTGGTGCGAATCTCCTCTATAGCCTGTTGTGCGGTGAGGCCCGCATGGACCGCGATGAACTCATTCGTCATAATACCTCCGGCCGTATCCTCTGGGTACTCGAGAAGTTCTCGTACGTCCTCCGATTCATCGGGCTCCATCAATTCGAGAATCACTTCAGCACGATCGGCAGGTAGGTCTCCGAGTAAATCCGCGGCATCGTCGGGCGACATCTCCTCCAAGATATCAGCTGCACGCTCGGCGTCCATCCCTTCAATGAGTGAGACTTGACGTTCCGGGCTCGTCTCTTCTAGGGTGTCTGCGGCAGCCTCCTCATCGAGCGCATTGATAAGGTTCAATCCGTCGTTCACGCTGAGCTGGTCGAGGATATCCGCTATGTCGGCGGGGTGAAATTTGTCTATTTTGTGCTTTGGGAGCTTGAGCTGCAAGGCTGATGGTCCGCTGTGTATGGTGTCAACGGCGTCCCAGTTGATGTAAGTGCCTTCCACGCGAATCCGCGATCTATCAGCGATTTTTTCCAATCCGAGCCGCCGCAGCAACCCACGTACGCCGATGTCGACACCGATGAGTCGATACGCGCCGTTAGTAGGCGAGAGCTGTAGATCATTAACGCGTCGTAGCTTCTTTCCCTGCACGTCGATGATTTGTTTGTCGAGAATATCTCCGACCAAGTGCACCTCGTGTTCCTGCACGTCGTACGGTCGTATCTCGTCGCGTCCGACTTTGAGAGGAATCTGCCTTCCTAAGCCTTCCACCTGTGTCCACGGAACGTTAAGTGTGTTTTTATCAAACGTTCGCACAGTCAGCGCCTTTACCTTTGGGTACGGCGTATCTGCCGACACGATGACGTCTACAAGCTTTCCCACTTTTTCCCCGTGAATGTCAATCACCGGCTTCTTTACAATTTCACTCAGGCTTAGCAAGGCCATCTCTCTTACCTCCACTAAACGAGGAGAGGTGCAGTCCCCTCCTTCACACGCTCCATCACGATCATCTCGGTCAGATCGTCGACGCCGTCAATAGAGCGTATCTTGTTGTCGATGAGCTGATTGAGCTCTTCCATATCGTGAGCCCAGAGCTTTATCAGAAGGTCGTATTCTCCTGATACGCTGTACACCTCTGAAACCTCGTCAAGGTCCGACAGCGCGTATTTCACCGCGCCGTGCTTCTCTGTCTCTGTCTGAATGATGATGATCGCCGTCATTTCCAGGCCCACCTTGTCTGGATCAAAGATCACGGTATATCCCTTGACCACCTCTCGCTCAAGCCGCTTCAGCCGATGAGAGATGGTTGCATCAGGCACGCCGATGTCTTCTGACATCTTTGATAACGTGATCCGAGCGTTCTTCACGAGAGCCTGAAGTATCGCTAAATCAGTTTCATCCATCGCAGAGTCAACGTCTTCGGTCATAGATGAATTTGAGTATGCTACTTACCGTTTATATGATTTTTGGTAGGATACTCTAATATTGCTTAAAAATAGGGAGATTTACTAAACATCTGCATTGAGTTGAGAAATATTCCTGCTTCTCTGCGTGCCGTACGATTCGTCACACAAGCGCGGTCGTCGGGCGTATGATGCTCTATCATGCATTATTATACGTGCCAAGAAATATGCTCAAGGTCATACTCTGGCGGAACGTGCTCCTCCGACGCGCCGCTTCAGTTTGATCGCTCCCACACGTAGTAGCATCAGACGCTACTTCACGACAATGGATCTCATCAGCGCCT
>JAJRBK010000041.1 GCA_028679495.1 Methanobacteriota archaeon | reverse complement strand
CGGCATGTACGACTATTCGCATGACCTCTTGAGTTACAGCGCTCAAGCCATTGGATGGGGAACGCGGCTTTTTGATCACTATGCTGCAGCTTCAGAAGAAGTAAGCGCAAGTGAAATATAAGGGGATTAGCAGGGACCGGACAAAAAAAGAAGCACGATTGATCACTGGGTTAAGCTCATACACAAAAACACATTCGGAAGGGGGGCGATCTAACTGAGGCATATACATAGCGAGTCGCTCGCTTTCGAGCGACGTAAAACGCCAGCGAAGCCTAGAGATCTTTCCACTCAAGAAGAGCGCCTTTCACCGTTGCAGAGAGTTCTGTCATTTCTTACGACAAATTCTATTTTAGTTTCAGTAACTACGTCCTCGATACTCTACGTGTCCTTTGTGCTTCAGAACACCTTCAACGCTCTGTTGCTCTTGGCCTGTTTTTTCTTGACCTTTTCGATATATACCATGAATGATCTGACAGATCTAAGCGAAGATTCGATCAATTCGCCTGAAAAAGCAAGTTTCACCAAGCGAAATCAAACACTGATAACGTTATGCGTCATCGGCGCGTACTGTGTTGCACTCCTTTGTGCTTACCTGTGCAATCTCTATGAAGTGGGAATTGTTCTTCTTCCCTTAGGCGCCGGTGTGCTGTACAGCGTGAGACTCTTTGGGTTCAGGCTGAAGGACGTCCTCGTGATGAAAAACGCGCTCATAGCCGGAATCTCTGCCTTTTTGGCCGTTCTAATGCCATTAGCAAGTCATTCTGGGGTTATTAGCCTTTCAGAACCTCATTTTAGCAGTGTCACATTCACTACACTGCTAATTGCTTACTTCATTTTTTTAAAAGTCTTCATTAATACAGTGCTGTTCGACGTGCGAGACATGCACGGTGACCGGCTCGCAGACATCGTCACTATCCCCGTCTTGTTAGGGAAAACAAAGACGAGGAGTATGCTGCTCGCCTTGAACTCTACATTCATCCTGTGGATCCTGTTTGCCGCCTTTGAAGGTTTGTCCTTCACGTACATCCTTGTTCTCGGTGCAAGCGTCGTTTATGGGTATTGGTACATCCTCCACATTTGTAGGGATAAAGAGGTGAAACGGAGCTTCTTCCACCTCACAGTAGACGGCGAATGGATTTACGTAGCCGTTGTACTTGCCCTATTGGCTGTAACACCTGTCAGTTTGCCTATAGGGTGGTTATAGCAATTGCACTTAACCTTCTTGATGCTCATACATGAGGTTATCAATGCCAGATGTTCGAAGGTACATCTATAACCCATTCTCACGCATTGTTACGCTCTTTATCGTCCTTATATTGATTATTCTCTTCGCTTTCATCTTTTTTGGACTGGTTAGCGTAGCCTTTGCGCGAATAGGATTTTCCACTTCGGATATCGTGCTCCTTCTTATTGCGACGCTGGTAGGTAGTTTCATCAACATACCGCTCTTTACGTTGAGATCCCACGAGCCTGTTGTCACGGATACTTACGTTACCGTTTTCGGTATGACATATCGAGTGCCCGCCATCACCGAGGGCTCGCGAAAAACGGTGATCGCTGTGAACGTCGGAGGAGCGATCATCCCAACCGGCGTCTCACTTTACTTGTTTTGGCAATTCCCAGAGATCATCGGTCTTGCTGCGCTAGGGATAACGCTCGTGGCAATCGTTTCCCACCTCGTTGCAAGGCCTGTCAGGGGGGTGGGCATAGTCTCTCCAGCGCTAGTCTCGCCTATCGTCGCTGCTGTTTTTGCTCTTGTCGCTTCCTCTCAACTCTCGAGCGTCAATGGTGCGTTCGCTTTAGCTTATGTTAGCGGCGTACTCGGCACTCTTATCGGCGCGGATCTCACAAACTTGCGGGCAATAAAAGGAATTGGAGCTCCTGTTGCTTCAATTGGAGGTGCAGGAACGTTCGACGGCGTGTTTCTCACAGGCATCATCGCAGTCTTGCTCACATAAAATAGACAAGTTAAACAACTCAGAACTGTGGCAGCAAAGAGAGAAGGTTTATGTATTGTACAAACGTCTTCTCGCTATCGGACCTCGCAGATGGATACATCTACAACAAGTAGTCAATGGCACTCAATCGTGTTTTGAAAGTAGATATCACTTTACTAATAATCTTGCTAGGGATTATCGTTGCCAGTTCTTTTCTCATTTACGTTGGCAATAGAAGGTTTTTCGGAATACTTGGTATCGCTGTTTTAGGATCCGGCCTCATTCTATGGCGGATAGCCACCCTTGCACGACAAAGCCAGGCGCCTCCGCAGTATAATGCAGGGTTACTCGACTTCGACCTAGGCGATCTTCAACGGAGGCGTCCGCCGCGCACATAACATCGTGTGATCAGCAAACCGTTCCTAGTGTATTAAACGTTTATCACGATCGTATTTGCAAGTCGATCGCCCCACCGCTGCCTGTTCGGGCTCGTGCGTGCGACAAGCGCGCCTAGAAGATACGGCACGATAAACGGAAAGGCATCAATGGGGCGCATGATGTTTCGTATAAATGAGCGCCGAGCCCCCACAGCTTTGAGATCCTCGGCAACGACCGCTATTTGTAAAAGCCACTTACCTAGCGTCACACCCCACATACCCTCAAGCACACCGTGGTAGACAATAAGCGTGACCCCCCAATTGATGAAGAACAATAGCGTTGGCATGCTCACCGCTCGCTCTAGCGGGTCTATGCTGAACAAGAGCGACAGTGGGAGGATCACAAAGCCAACGAGAGACGCATCTATGAGCACCGCAAGAAAGCGTGATGATAGAGGCGCTATCATACCCTTGGATGAGCGTGGGCGGCGAACCCGGTCGATCGGAGTCGGGGAAACACGTACTTCGGCGATTGGACCTTTCGACTCTGCCATCGTTGGTTTCATCATGACACCTTGCAGCGTACAGACATTGCAGGTACCCTCACCGTTTACATATCAAGCGGATCACGAGGCTGACAAGTGGCTAGCGTGGCGAGAGCGTTGCATGGTATCGTGCATCACACGTTCTTTCACCGTTCCAGCTCGAGTGATGCGCACGACTTGCACAACGGGTTTCGTGTGACCGAGACCTTATCAAAGTGCATCGTTTCGCCGTCGTAAATGAGCATCTCGTCGCTTAGGAGGACGCCCACGCCCGACAGGCACTTAATCGCTTCTGTCGCTTGGAGCAACGCGATGACGCCAGGAGTCGTACCGAGTATAGGGAAAACGGCTTGGGGGGGCACATATGGATAAATGCAATCTAGACACGCCGTCTGGCCGGGAATGATTGTAGCAACGCGCCCTTCATAGCCGTAAACGGCCCCGTGGATTAACGGAATGCTGCGAGCGATCGCTGCTCTGTTGAGCATATACCGAACCGAGAAGTTGTCCATCGCGTCTAGTATAATATCACAGTCTTTTGTGACTTCAGCTACGTTGTTATCCTCGATAGTGAGATCGAATGCTTCAACGCGTGTTGTTGGGT
>JAJRBK010000040.1 GCA_028679495.1 Methanobacteriota archaeon | reverse complement strand
TGAATCTCAGTATCATAGAAGGACATTTCAGTTACGCTCGTATAATAAAGGGAGCGACGTTAGCGCATGTACTCATCGGAGATCCTCCATGCATACCTATTTGATGGACGCGATACATACAGGTGAATAAAGAGATGCAGGGCATACTCAGACGGCGACTTACATTACTTGGCGTCTTGCTTATTGTTGGAGCTTTGGCAGGCGGCGCTGTTGCTGTGTTGAATGCGCAAAAGGCCATTCAAGGGAGCAATGAAGAATCGATAACCGTGATCAAACCGCCAGAACCTGCACTACCAGCCACACAGCGTGCAGAGCTTCAGGCCAAGCACGATGCACTAGTAATGACCCTCATTAACATTGCAAACAACGATTCTACGGTACGTAGCATCACGGAGGGTAAGAACTATACGGTCGTTGGAATCGCTGTGGACAAAGAAGAGGCTTCACAGGGACCGGATGCTGTCGGGAACGCACTCTTGGTTATTAAGGTTGATGGCGCGTTTTATGCGATCGTCGAGGACGTGCCACATAAACAGGTAACTGCCGTAGAGAAACGGGTCTGCTACGGCCCTGAATGTGATCGCTAGCACGCCACAGCCGGCGATGTGATACAGGCATGGACGGAAGAGCATTCGGTGGGAAAGCGTTCTTCGCAGCAGCAATTTTTATCGCCTCAGTGCTCGTGCTCGCTTTTAAGTTACTCAACCCAACACCGGTCCAGCTCCTTGTTGAAGGCGACACCGTCATAATGAGCCAAATTCCAGGACTCTTCACCTATAACGATGTGCTCATTATCGCGGTAGCGCTGGTCTTTGCGAGCGTCAGCGGAAGTTACCTTGTGCTCCGCGACTCGTCGACGGTGCCAACCACGGCATCTCCAGCGTCTCCCGCGCCTGGCGATGTGCTCCTTGAAGAGCGACGTCAACGATGGGAAGATGTGTCAAAGACACTCAAAAATGACGAGCAAAAGATCTACAAGGCGATTATCGATGAGGGTATCATCAATCAAAGCGAGCTCGTGGAACGAACAGGGCTATCGAAATCGAACGTGAGTAGAGCTCTCTATGGGCTTGAAAGCAGAGGTCTCGTCGAGCGGCGGAGACGGGGCATGGGAAACGTTGTGTTACTCAAATAGCAGCAAGCACGTGCTTTTTAAAGCGGTCTTTTTAAGCTGCTCGTAACAGAGCTGCCGCGCAGCTGCGACCAAACGCACCCGAATACCCTAAGTGCAGTCTACTCGGTTTTATGAACTGTGTCTTCTTGCTTGTCATGCTCTGCAATTACGTCCACACTCGCGACAGTATCGCCTACCCACTACTGTGACTTTGGGGTGTGACACGATTAACCACGTCCTTAGGCCGACTACAACGCCCCTCTAGACGATATAACTCACGTTACGCGAGACAAAGAGCTGCACAGCGCTAGATGCCACTAAGGGATCTTGAGGCTCGTTGTGCCGATCTTACGTATCACAACCAGATAGCTATGAAGTGATGATCTTCGTTCTCCAAGATATCCCTCAGCAACTTGAGTCACTGTGAATGCGCAGACGTTTTTGCTGTAGTCACTTCTCTTCATATTATCCCAACGTCCGCGCAGGTAAGCGAAGGTTTATAGAGCTTTGATAGCAATTAAAAGCGAGGGGGAACACAGAGATGGACGAAACCAAAGTAGACGACCTTACGAGACGGGTTCAGGAATTGGAACAGTGTTGCAGAGATCTACGAGAGGAGCTCAAAAGGGTGAAAGACGAGCTAATCGAGCGGATATCACAAGAAGAACTTAAGGAAGCGCTCAGTATTCCGCGATGATAAATACATTTTCCGTCTCCGCGGCAGGAAGAGACGCAGAACCAGAGCCCTACTTAAGTCACCTCCGCGGTCTTTCGAACGTCTAACCGCTATATGTGTCAGCATGTAGGGTTCACGTAAGGTATCCTGTGCCAAATTCACCGCATCAGATCTATCGCTTTTTGAGCTAGGTTATTGAGCGGCCGTAAGATGGACAACAGATACATATTTGCGTGAGACCGTCAAATTGTACTGTAGTACTATGGGGATACTCCTTAACCTTATTGAAGTAGCCATTATCGTAATACTCGTGCTGCTTGCTATCAGCCTGTTCCTTCATTTGCTGCCCCTGTTAGTACTTATCGGGCTCGTGCTCCTTGTGATTTGGTTTGTCTTTTACCGAAACCGCTCGAAGCGTTCATGACGATAAAGACATAAAAGCGGGCGTCATATACTAACGTGTATGAAGTGGGGTGTTATCGTTCTCGTCGTTTCAGTCACGTTGCTTTTAGTATTCAGCGTTGCGACAGGAAATTCTCTTTTATCGTGTCAGGTTTAAAGAAATCCCCGCCTTTCCGCTCGATGAGAAAGCGCAAAGGAGCGAGAGCATGTTTTGCAGCGCACGGCATGCGGCGTAAATGATCGTGTTACGGCTTGTGTTAAATTTCGCATCCACGCGCCGTCTCGACGCCAGTATGTTACACCCCAATTGTAGCCACTCCAATTGTAGCCCCATTGCAGATGCCGTGCGTGCACCGTCAAGGTTCGTGATAATGACGTCATACAGTGCAAGCGTGTATCTTTCCTTCCCGCTGTACGAAAGCAGTGGATCGAGCTGTACTGCTGTCGCTCCCCTAACGGCTACATGTTCACCGTGA
>JAJRBK010000039.1 GCA_028679495.1 Methanobacteriota archaeon | reverse complement strand
GACGTCAGTGATGAAAAGACAGATCAATGTCCTCCTTATTGAGGACAACCCGGTAGACGCGCGATTGATTCAAGAACTGCTGAGTGAAGCGTCAGATTTGGGTTTCAACTTTTTTAATGCTTCCACGCTAGCGCGAGGGTTGAACCTGCTCGCTTCACATGATATTGATGTTATCTTGCTCGATCTCGGCCTGCCCGACAGCCAAGGGCTCAACACTGTCAAGGTGATCCTCCAGAAAGCTCCGCATTCTCCCGTCGTCATGCTCACTATTCTCGATGACGAAGAGCTTGCCATCAAGGCGGTTCGAGAGGGGGCCCAAGATTACCTGACCAAGGACGCATTGCTCAAGGACGAGATGACGACCATCGCGCTCACACGCTCCATAAACTATGCGATCGAACGAAAAAAAATAGAAGAGGAACTCCGGCAGATGCGCGACGAGCTGGAACAACGAGTTGCGGATCGAACACGAGCATTAACTGAGCTTAACCAAGCGCTGCGACGAGAAATTGCAGGACGCGAAAAGGTTGAGGAGAAGCTTCGACAGTACTCGACAGAGCTAGAGGGTCACTCAGAGCGACTTGAAGAGCTCGTTACTGAGCGCACGGCACAGCTTAAGGATGCTGAACGCCTGGCGACGATTGGAGAGACCGCTGCCATGGTCGGTCACGATCTTCGGAATCCACTGCAGGCACTTCAGCTCCTCATCGACCTACAAAAACAGCGTGAGAAGGCGTTATCAGACCAAGAATGCTTTACGCAGGCACATGTTAAACAATCGAACGACGTGTACGATAAGATGTACCAGCAGATCTTTTACATGGATAAGATCGTTTCAGACCTGTACGATTACTCCCGAGCGCTGACGCTGACGCCCACGCGCGTTGACCTCCATGAGATTGTCGCCGACACGCTCTCTTCAATCATACTGCCTGGAGAGATTCACCCCACTATCGAGATTCCAGATTCGATAGCAGCGTATGCTGACGAGTACGCGCTAAAACGCGTGCTAACAAACCTTGTCTTAAACGCCGTGCAGGCGATGCCGCACGGTGGGACGCTGCGTATCTCAGCAGCGAAGGTTAACGCCGGGGCTTCCATCAGTATCTCCGACACGGGCACGGGAATTCCTGACGAGATTAAGGAAAGGATCTTTGTTCCGCTCATTACTCATAAGGCAAAGGGAGCGGGCCTTGGACTCGCTGTCAGTAAGCGACTAATGGAAGCTCAGGGTGGCACGATCGACTTTCAAAGTGAAGTGGGGCACGGCTCTACGTTCACGGTTACCGTTCCGGCCAAGCCTGTCGACGAGACTTCCGACGCTGAGGGCTTATCAGCGCAATGATGCTCACGACCACTCAGGCGTGGTCGATGTAAGACTAAGACTTTTAGGACGTGCCCTTGCGCTCCGGTGACGCGTTGCTTGGTGCTGCTGCCTCAATGCTTGGAAGCGTGAAGTAGAACGTTGATCCTTCTCCATGCATTGAGTCAACCCATATTCGGCCTCCATGTCGGTTTATGATCTTCTTGCAGAGTGCAAGCCCCATCCCTGTTCCGGGATACTCGTCAATCGTGTGGAGTCGTTGAAAGACTACAAAAATGCGATCGGCATACTGCGCTTCAATGCCAATGCCATTATCACGCACGGCAAATTGCCACATCTTTTCGTTCTTGAGGCACGTAGCGCTGACGTGAATCTTCGGCGTTCTATCGCTGTTACGGAATTTTAGCGCGTTGCTGATCAGGTTTTGAAAGACGAGCGCTAACTGTCCCACATCGCCCCAGACCGTCGGAAGGGGGTCGTGTGTCACCTGCGCGTTGCTGTCTTGGACCGCTACCTGGAGATTGACAAGCGCGTGGTTGAATGCATCCCCGCAGTTAGCTGGAGCAAACGCGCCTCCACGCGAGCTGACGCGTGAATATGCCAACAGATCAACGATGAGAGTCTTCATCCGCCGCGTCCCATCGACGGCAAACCCGATGAACTCGTCGGCTTCAGGATCGAGTTTTCCCTTGTATCGGCGTGCAAGCAACTGCACTGAACCGGTTACCGCTCGTAGTGGTTCTTGGAGGTCGTGGGAGGCTACATACGCAAATTGCTCAAGATCTTGATTTGAGCGTTTAAGTTCATCCATGAGTGATGCTGCTCGCTGCTCCACGTGGACGCGAGCGGTCACGTCGTGGAAGCTCCATACCCTGCCAACGCGCTTCCCGTCTCTCGTGCGGTCCTGCACATAATATTGGACACACCGTTTGTCGGTCGTTTCAACCGTTCCTGTTATGACATCGGTCGGAGTGGAGCCACTCTGTTTTGCTATGATGACCAGCTCTTGAGGCTTTACAAGATGTTGGCCGATAAAGGCTACAATCTGCTCCTCGCGCTCTTTGTCCATCATTTCTGCAGGGATCTGCCACAGTTCTACAAACTTCCTGTTGTAGTGAATAATGGCGCCCTTAGCATCGGTGGCGAGAACCCCTTCTTCTACGGCCTCCAACGTGGTCTTCAAGACACCTACTGTACGTTCTAGGTCTGCACACGCTGCAGACTCGCTTGACACGTTTTCAGATTCCATTGCACTCACGCATTTGGCAGCTTGACAAAGGAGAGCCAGAAGTCTCCTATTCTTTTGATGACAGCCATAAACTCGTCGAATTCAATTGGTTTCGTTATGTAGCAGTTCGCCATGTCCGCGTACGCGTTTTTGACGTCATCTATGTCATCAGACGTCGTCAACACAACAACAGGGATAGTCTTAAGGGCGGCATCCGACTTTATCTCCTTGAGAGTTTCTCGCCCATCCTTTTGTGGAAGGTTCAGATCAAGCAAGATCAAGTCAGGACGCGCCGCCTCCCTGTATTTCCTTTCTTGCGGAGGAATTCTACCGCTGCTGCACCATCAGTAACAACGTTTAGATTGCTAAGAAGCTTGGCCTCTTTAAACGCTTCCTGCGTCATCCTTATATCTACAGGACTGTCCTCGACAAGGAGGATTTCAAGCGGTTTGATGTGCGGTATCGTTGTCATCGACTCCAACCGAATTACGGTGCCGTTTTACGTAAACCGTTGGTATTATAATTCTCCGGTATATGAAAAAGCCCCTCGAAACCACGAGAGACAGATATCGTGCGTGGACATTGCGCGGTGCTTTCATAGCTGACCGTTCGCGCGCAATCCGCGCGTTTGGCCTCAAAAAGCGCCGCTGGCGGACACGTATATCGTGCGAACGCGGCGAGGAGCAACGATCGAAGGACGTGGAGCCACGGCATTAGATGAGTTTTAGGATGCCAATTTTAGGCTCGTAACACTTGCCGTCGTCCATAAGCTCTTGCACGGCCTCCTCAACGTCCCCCTCCTCAAGGCCGCGCGCTTCTAACGACGCTATAAGAACATCGTATGGAACTCCTGATCCGCTATCGAGCGTCCTCATCATCTCGACGACATGCTCTTTATTGGCCTCAAGCTCATCAGGTGTCCCTTCTGTTTCCGTGGTTTCCTGACGTTCCTGCGTGCGCCCGTCTCCGTCTGTTTTCTCGCGAACATCGTGGCTTGATCTCATTGTCTCTGTTGCCGGCGCAAATCCACGCGGCTCACCCACCATATCGAGCGCAGCGGCGATTGTTGGCAGCATATCAGCGATGACATCAGCCGGTTTGTAGTGTGCGGTTGCACGGACAATGCCTTCCACGAGCACGGGGTGGACGCTATGTGCACGCAACATCTCCCGGAGCGCGTCATCCCGAACGCCCGAGCTTGCCGCAATCTTGAGCGCTTCGAGTCGGTCCAGCGTTCGTTCAGCGGTGTTGATGACCCAGTTGTCGCGCACAAGCTCAGTGGTCGAGGT
>JAJRBK010000038.1 GCA_028679495.1 Methanobacteriota archaeon | reverse complement strand
TCTTATCGATGAGCGCAAGAAGGGTATCAATCAAGCCGAAGCGATGTATTTCAACGCCCGCAATAACGACGGGTTGCCGTGCCTCGTTAATCATCGTCACTGCTTCTTCAAGCGCGCTCTGCAAGACACGTGGGTCGCTCGCATCTTCTTCGAACGTCGAGGCGCGGCGCGATGGCTGTGCAGGAGCAAACGTCATATCACGCGGAAGTTCGATATATACCGGGCGTTTAAACTGAAGCGCTTTCGATAAGACACGATCGATCTCCTGGCAGGCAGTCTGCGGGTTATCCAAAACCGTGGACGCAACGGTGACTTCCTCAAATACTTTCTTTTGTGTATCAAACGTCCGCACCTTGTGATGAAGGAGCGGGTTTCCTACACGTTCCTCGATCCCTGGAGCCCCAGCGATGATCGCCAGGGGGGATTTTTCCGCATATGCCTGCGCCGCGGCGTTTACAACCTTGAGACCGCCAACGCAGTAGGTGACGCATACAGCTCCTATTCCACGTATACGCGCATACGCATCAGCCGCATAGCCTGCGCTGAGCTCGTCGCACGTCGCTATAAGGTTTAATGGGCTGTCGCTCAATTGCTTGAAAAAGCCGAGCACGTAATCGCCTGGGACACCAAAAACGTGTCGCACCCCCAGACTCATAAGCCGCTCTATAAGATATTCTCCGACATTTTGTGAACTAATAGGCATGGCGTCCACGGTTGTATTCCTCCCTTTGCGTGGTTGATCGTTTGCCTCGGTCGAACCCGACGTCACGCATACCAAATGGTGTGCATCTTCCCCCTTTAGGCCCTGAGAGTACAAAATTGTAATGATTTCAACCTTTCACCACTATTTTTAATCTTATCCCTACTGCACGACAGACGTTTTGCACAAGCTTCAGGCGTCTGCTAGCCATCCCGGGAGGAAGTAGAAACATGCTATACTGCTTGCTTTTTCAAAGCCGCCGCCAAACGTAAAGCACAGAGATCAAAAAGGAGTTGTTCATATCATCCCAGCAAGCGACCACTCAAGATGGACATCAAGTAATTTAACATCACCTTTTTCGCATTGCGTAAATCATCTCTCGATCGCCACGTCTTACTTCAAAGCCCCTTGTGATCAGAAACGACGCAAGCTCTGCGCCGTTTCTTCCAGAGTGTTTGATCGCTATTTTGTCAATCCTGTCGAGGATCGTTTGTGGGGCGTGCGTTAGAATGGCACGCTCGGCGCCTTCGCAATGCACTTTCAACAAATCAATGTGCTCAAGCCTGTTCGATGAAAAGATGTCCTCTAAGGTTATCGTCTCAACGACCATAGTGGCAGCGTGGTTGTGGTGATCATGTGGGTAAAGAGTGTGACCGTAGCTCTTTGTTGCATGAACTGATAATTTGCGGACCCCCTTGCTACCACCTACTGCCTGTCGAAAGGAGGTGACATTCACCAGCGAATTGAGTTGGGCGTTTCTCAGCAAAAGTCTGAGATTATCAGGATAGGGCTCATAGCAAATCACCGTGTCGCTTTCGGTGCCTGCATACACGGCAAATATCCCTATATGCGCTCCGATATCGACTACGGTTCCGTTCACTGGAAGCTGTCGCGCGTATATATTGTGATAGAGAACCTCGTTAAGAATCGATAGTTCTCCCCTTTTAGGGCGAATAATGTACCTTAGGCCGTCCCTCGTCCTAACTTCGACCTCAATATCTCGCGTCGCAGATGGGGAGAAACGGATGAGAAGGGGGGCATACCAATTGCGTACAAGTCTGACAAACCCCATGAACGCAAAGACGAGCGAAACAACTGCTTTTATCTGCAGTAATATCCAGGCAGGCTCATGCAATGACTGAAACGGCAGCCTGTAGCGAAGCCCTCGTCGTCTTACATTCTCAAGCGGCATTTTGATTATTAAAATTATATATTAATCTTCTTATAAGAACCCTAGGGGGCGTCCTTAGTTTGGACGCTTGGCATTCGCCCCGGTCGTGACCGCGTGCAAAGCAAAGCTGTATTAGGACGAGTGAGATGTTTTTCGATATCCTCAAAATGATATCTTGCCGTTCAGTTTTAGCTGATACGGCATGCGCATTTAAAGCCATTCAGTGCACGGCATCGTCTTCTTCCCCGCTTCGTGGAGTTTCCCAAACGTTGATATCGCTGCCCGACGGTAACGCATATACACCCTTGGCGGCGTTGACCACGACGCGTGCGACCTCCTCAGGGGATCGGCCCACGAAATCTGTCATGCGTGTCGCAATGTAATCAGGATTGACAGAATAGATGTTAAGCTCTGGCGCTTCTTTTGCAAGCGCTTGTGTAAACCCGCGTAACCCAAACTTTGTGGCACAGCACACCGTGAGCTCCTCGAGGGGGTTCATGCCGGCAATGCTACCAATGTTGATGATGGTCTCCGTCACGTGAGGCAAGCATGCCTTTGTCATCATGATCGCGCCTTCCAAGTTCGTCCGAATCTGGTTTTTGATGTCATCGTACGATTGGTCTCGCAAATACGTCCATGTCAGCGTGCCTGCGTTATTCACCAAAACATCGATACGGCCAAACGTAGCGACTACCGTGCCGACGCAGCGCCGAATGCTCTCCTCGCTCATAACATTTAACGCAACAAGCAGTCCATCAGAGCTGCCGAGGGCTAAACATTTGTTGTACGTTTGCTCCGCTCGGCTCCTGTCACGGTAATACGTCACGACGGCCGTGGCTTTCTCGCGCGCAAATTCATACGCAATTGCCTCGCCGATACCTCGGGCTGACCCCGTGATAAGGACAACTTTCCGTTCCATCGATATCCGCTCATCCGCGCGGTTGTTGTACGTCATCGCCTTAAATGCACCGCGGATCCAGCTCCCTCCGTAAAGGGCTTAACTGTATCGCTTATGAGCTATACGTATGGGTACAGCGCAGGAGTTAATCGAACGATTGCACCTCAGTCCACATCCTGAAGGCGGCTACTATCGATAGACGTATCGATCGAGTGAAAACGTCGAACAGGACGCACTGCCGAGCCGCTACGAGGGCGCGAGGAGCTTTGGAACAGCGGTTTATTATTTGTTGACTGCTGAAACGTTTTCAGCTATTCATCGGGTAAAAACAGACGAAGTGTGGCATTTCTACTGCGGCGATTCTGTAGAGATCTTGCTGCTGTTACCTGATGGTTCCGGGTTTCTGACCACACTTGGTAGCGATGTTGAGAAGGAGATGCAACTTCAGGCTGTCGTACCGTGGGGAACCTGGCAGGGAGCGCGGCTCGTCCAAGGCGGACAATATGCGTTGTTGGGCACAACAGTCGCCCCAGGATTTGAGTTTACAGATTTTCAACTGGGATGTCGAGACGAACTCCTGCATGCTTATGATGCTTCATTCAGAGATGTGATCATCGCGCTTACGAGGGAATAAGCGCCCTGGTGAGGGCACACCATCGCCGCTGAACATGCTGTTGCTAGGCGATACAAGATGGTTATGCCTTTGTTATGGCTTTGATTCCCACGTCCACCATTGGTTCCCTCCATAGTTCCATACCATGCCAACGATGAGACCAATGAGCTGCGAAAGGAGGTAGAACACGCCGAATAGGCTCGTGAGAATCAAGAGGATGGCTAGATTGAGGATAATCCCGACCGCCCGCACCGCGTGATCCCTGCCGAGGGCAGCCATTGTGGACTTAAATCCTGTTACCCCTCTGTCCTTGAACGTCCAGGACCTGTTTAAGACAAAGTTTGATAATAGACCCACCTCAATAGCGATGAGGCCAGCGGCGCCATAAAACATGCCTAGCTCGGTCAGCATGTAGAGCACAGCTAGATTTAACACAGCGCCCGCACCGCCCACTGCACAAAACTGTGCAAACCGACGGAGTTCCCCTGATCGGTAGAAGAGGCTCGAGACGTGGCGAAGATACGCCGCTGTGTTCTTCACTCCGAGTTTGCTTGCTCCTGCTTTTCGTTTACCAAACGTGTACCCGACCTCAGTAACCGTGCTATATGAGCCTTGAACGAGGAGTTCTAACAGTATCTTGTATCCGATCGGCCTGAGATCTGTGTGCACAACAACGTCTTTTTTAAACGCAAAAAAGCCAGATTCTATGTCCTTGACGTTCCGCACCTCTCTAAATAATGTGCGTGCGAGGATCCCAGCACCCTTAGAAGCGACGTATCTCAAAAGGTTGAACTCCACGCTCGTGCCATTCTCGATAAATCGACTGCCTATCGCTATGTCTGCCCCATTCTGCACGCAAGAGATGAGGGTGGGTATCTTTTCGGGAGGGTGTTGCAAATCAGCGTCCATAACGACGATGATATCGTAACGTGCTGCGTTGACTCCCTCCAACACGGCTGTAGCTAGCCCCTTTTTCCCCCGTCTTCGTACGGTGCGGACATGATACGCATCAGTATACTGTGAGGCAAGCTTCCACGTCTCATCCGGGCTATCGTCGTCAACGATAATCATCTCATAAGAATTACCAAGGGGCTCCAGGGAACGATGCGTTCGCTCGAGGAGTTCCTGTATGTTGTCCCGCTCGTTATACGTAGGGATCACTATAGACGCGTTCATGAATTGCATTGTTAGTTGTACCCAAGCGAGACCCAGCTATGCGTATTACGAACGACACAACTGTACTCATATTATTGAATTATAACGTGTTATATTAGGTTATCTAAACGACAGGAGGGAGCTCTCACAATACGTGCCGCAGACGCGTCGTCACGTTCTTATGGCAGCACAGTAAAACTAGATCCTGCAATGGAGGACCAACAATGAAAACTGAGCTTGGAGCCAAGAACTGCCTTTACCCAATGCCCACGACGCTTATTGGAGCAACAGTCGATGGGAGCCCGAACTTCATCACAATTGCACACGTTGGAATCATGGATCTGGGAGACGTCTCCCTCGGCATGGCAAAGACCCACCATACTAATCGCGGCATTAAAGACCATAAAACGTTCAGCGTCAACGTGCCTTCGACCGCACAGATCAAGGAAACCGATTATTGTGGCCTTGTCTCAGGGAAGCGTGCTAATAAAGCAGGATTATTCGATGTGTTTTATGGTACGCTAAAGACAGCCCCCATGATTGCTGAGTGTCCAATCAACATGGAGTGTAAGCTCGTTAAGACGGTTGATTTTCCAAAGCACGACGTATTCGTCGGTGAAATTATAGCTACCTATGCCGATGATTCAGTGCTTACTGATGGGATCGTCGACTTTGCTAAGGTACAGCCGATCCTTTTCACTATGCCTGATCAAGGCTATTGGAAGCTCGGAGAGAAATTTGCTAAAGCATGGAGCATTGGAAAGGACCTCATAAAGGGCTAAGCTGCCTCGGTCGTGTCGCGTACAATCCATCTTGACCGATGTGTGTAACGATTAGATCCAGCAAAATAAAGTTAAAGCAGCGTGATGTAACGATGAAGACAAGACACGTATTGATGCCGTTGCTCGCGATGGTGATCCTCACCACGTGTGCATCTGGCTGTCTATCAACAAACCCCACCAACAATCAGGATAACAACAATACTGCGGGCGTGCCGGTGTTCCAACCTTCGGTGAGAACAGCAGCTGTCGAGACAAGCGAGGGGAAAATAACGACTTATCAGACAACGGGTTCTGCAGCACAAGTCACTGATTTTTATAAGACGGAGATGACGAAGAGAGGGTACCAAGTCTCGACCTCCTATCGAACCAATCCCTCGAGCGCAGGATCAGATACTGTACTATCGTGTGTTAAAGGAACAAGCACGGTTCGAATTGCGATTGCCACGATCAAAGCAGAGATAGGCCCGCTGAACCTGACTAAAGTTGGAGCGACGACCTTCGTTATAACAGAAAATGCTGGTACGTCCTGAGACGTTGGGATGCTTGAACACGTAGCTGCTCGATATATGATGAGTTTACACTGGAAGCCGGCGCAATATCACATGAGAACTCACCTATAGGCACCGTTGTGACACGCCAAGGATATAACTACCACGTGTCGTAGTGTATCCGTGAGCCTTTGTAACGTTCGTCACGTCGGGACTGCTCCGCTGAATAATACGGCGATAGCTAATGGCGTGTTTCGTACCATTTGCGCGGTAGAGACAACCTGAGGTATCTCGTCCAGGATTTTTCGATCCCGGATAACAATAAAATGCCATGGCTGCGCGTTTGCTGCAGATGGCGCATACATGGCCGCCCTAAGCAGCGGCTCTATCTCATCATCAGGTACAGACTCTTTTGTGTAAGCGCGAATGCTTCTTCTCGCCTCGATAGCTTCGATAACATCCATTTGATCGCTCCTCGTTCTCTAAGCGTGCTTGGATAGACGCATCACGTGTTCTTAAAGTGCCTCTCCATAAGACACAGGTTTAACGCGGCGAGCGCTCGGCTTTTGGTAGTCAACCAGGGACTGGATTTTTGTATAGAACCGTCGACATGGCCCACAAGAGAAGGTTCGTACAACTAACGATTCAGACCTGCAGACTCTCTGCACAAGGATCAATGAGTCTGCTGCCGCACTTGTTATTTATAAGTAAGATATAGGATAGACGACACTACGCTTG
>JAJRBK010000037.1 GCA_028679495.1 Methanobacteriota archaeon | reverse complement strand
GAGTGAATCCCCTCGTAGCAGCGACGTGGATTGTCGATGTACTTCAAGGAGAGCTTAATTATCGTGGTCTAGAGCTTGACGCATTTAGCCCGAGCTATATGGTCGATGTTATCATCAACGTCATAAGTGAGACGATTACTGAAAAGGTGGCCGTTGAGATCATAAGAACGGTTCTTGATCGAGGAGGCTCGCCGTGCGAGATTATTAGCGAGCAAGCGCTTCATGTCGTGCCAACAGAACAGGTGAATGAAGCGGTGACTCAAACAATCGAAGAAAACCCTCAAGCTGTCGAGGATTACCATAATGGCAAAAAAGGGGCCATAAACTTCTTAGTAGGACAAGTCATGAAAAAGACGCGCGGACGGGCTGACCCGAGCCTCACCAATAGGCTGCTCCGGGAGCGGCTCTAATGCATTTGGTTGTCACCGAAAAAGACCTCGCTGCGAGGCGTATTGCAGAAATACTTTCAGATGGAGCGGCAACAACCGCCAAGATGAGCGGGATCAACGCGTATCGTTTTGATAGCACGCTTGTGATTGGTTTGAAGGGTCATATTGTTAAACTTGACTTCCCTGAAGCTTATCGGGATTGGAAAACCGATCTTCACAAGCTTGTGCAAGCCGACATTGTCACAGTGCCTACTCACAAGACAATTGTGTCTGCCCTTAAGCGGGCGTCCAAAGACGCAGAAGAGGTCACCATTGCAACTGACTTCGACCGTGAGGGAGAGCTCATCGGCCTTGAGGCATGCAACATTGTCAGATCCGTAAAAGATGTCGACGTGCGCCGTGTGCGGTTTAGCGCGATGACACCTCTTGAAGTCAAACGGGCATTTCGCTCTCCCACCGAGCTTGACCTCAATTTGGCCCGTTCAGGAGAAACGCGCCAAGCGGTAGACCTTATATGGGGTGCAGCGCTTACACGATTCATATCGCTGGCTGCAAAGCGGCTGGGCAACAACTTCTTGTCAGCTGGACGAGTACAAAGTCCAACGCTTGCTCTCATCGTTGATCGCGAACGATTGATCACGCGGTTCGTGCCCCAGCCGTATTGGGAACTCTACATAGATGTGGGTGGGGCGAATGGTAAGTTCCAAGCAAAGCACCAAAAAGACCGATTTGCGCACAAAAATGATGCGTTCAGTGCTGAACGAAAATGCGGCGATACGGCTACGGTCATAAGTTTTGAAAGAAAAGAGCGGAGCGATCCTCCTCCGACGCCGTTTAACACAACCGAATTCGTGGCTGCAGCAAGCACACTCGGAGTATCTGCAAGCCGTGCTATGGACATCGCTGAACGTCTGTATACTGCAGGGTGGATTAGCTATCCACGCACTGACAACACAGTGTACCCAAACGAATTGGACCTACGTCTTACAGTACGCATGTTTAAGAGCGGCCACTTCGCTCGTTATGCACAGGAGCTACTTCAAAAGGAGCGGCTTGTCCCTACCAAAGGTAAGAAACGAACAACAGACCATCCGCCCATCTATCCAACCGCACGTGCTACAGAGGGTGACGTTGATTCTCTCGGCTGGAAGATCTACGAACTTATTGTGCGACGTTTTTTTGCAACCCTCGCTGATCCTGCACTCTGGTGCACAAAACGAACAACGTTAGAATCAAATGGTGAACTGTTCAAAGCGAGCGGGCTCACACTTTCACAGCAAGGGTGGCGCTTCCATTACCCGTACATGCAAACGCCAGAAAGATTCTTGCCCGATCTTCGTGAGGGAGAAGTGCTAGCGATCACACGAAAAGCTGTTGTAGAAAAGGAGACTCAACCGCCCCAGCGTTGGGGACAAGGCAAGCTCATAAAGAAGATGGAAGAGCTTGGGCTCGGCACGAAAAGCACACGGCATGAGATTATTCGAAAGCTCGTTCAACGTGGCTATGCAGATACGCGCCCGCTCCGCCCGACAGAGATAGCGTGTCGCGTGACAGAATCGCTCGAGCTCTATGCACCGACTATAACAAAACCCGATATGACCCGCTTGCTTGAAGAAGAGATGGAAAAAATTAAAGACGGAGAGCTACAGCCGGACCTTGTCGTTTCAAGCTCTCGAGAGATCCTCGACGACGTCTTAAAGACGCTTGATATGAAGCATGATGAGATCAGCGCATCGCTGCGAGAGGGCTTGCGTGATGATGCCACGGTGGGAACGTGTCCCCAATGCCACTCAAACCTTATCGTGCGGCGATCAAAGCGAGGGGGACGGTTCATCGGATGTACAGGCTATCCAAACTGTACATTCGGTTTGCCGCTTCCCAAAGCGGGAAAGCTTCGCGTTACCAATCGCAGGTGCAAGCTGCACGGAATGAGGCTAATTAAGGTGCATACTGGCAAACGCTTCTGGGATCTCGGTTGCCCTCAATGCAACTACACGGCCTGGATGGAGAAAAAGAACGAACAAGCAGGCACAGAAAAGTGAACCGATAGTTGTTGTGTCTCCGCGTATTAACGTTGAATCGCACGCACAAAACTGGCTATGCTCGCCTGGACGTCATTATTCTGCTCTACGGCTGTGCCGGTAACGATAACATCAGCACCGGCCTTGGCGAGAAGGTTTGCCTGTTTGTCCGTTTTGATTCCACCTCCGACGACGAGCTTTGTGTCTTCTAAGGCTTCTTTGACAGCGCTCACCATTTCGGGAGGTACGGGATCCGAAACACCGGAGCCTGCCTCTAGGTAGATCCATCGCATCCCGAGATACTTTCCTGCAAGAGCATAGGCGGCAGCGATTTCAGGCTTATTTCGAGGGATCAACCGCGCATCACCGACCCAACCAACAGTACCTCCTGGTTCAACGATAATATAAGCGACGGGGATCGGTTCTATCCTGTAGCTCTTGATGAAGACTGCCCCAAGCGCTTGGTTTGTGGTAAGATATGCAACGAGTCGTGAGTTTAAAAGACTGAGAAAGAAGATCGCATCTGCTTTAGAGCATACGCTCCCTGTGTCTGAAGGAAAAATGATGACAGGAACATCTGTGTTGTCTTTAATTTCATTCACGGTGTATTCGAGACCGCGGCCCCCAACGCCTACGGATCCACCAACGAGGATGGCTGCTGTTCCACCCTGTGCAGCACGACGTGCGATGTGTCCGGCCTCCTCAGGCAGTTGAGAGTCGGGATCTATCAGCGTGAGGTGTATCGTTCCCTCTCGATTGATCGCCTCTTCCAGCTGCTGCTCAATCGTCACTCGCTAACCCCGACGTTCTTTGGATTTCACCCTGAGATTCTTATAGCCACATTTCCTGCACCGTGTGGCTCGCATTGGGTTACGCGCGTTGCATCGCATGCAAATCCTTATGTTTAACAGTTT
>JAJRBK010000223.1 GCA_028679495.1 Methanobacteriota archaeon | reverse complement strand
TCCTCTGCTTCTCTAAGCTTCTCGACATTTGTCTTGGCGTATCCCTTGTAGCCGCTGATAAGCCGTTTCTGAGCAAATAACGATGCTTCGATCAGCGTTTGAGGCTCGTCTACGTGATCATCGCTCAAAGTGTCAAGATCGGTTGCTCTCCAGCAGTGAAGGCACCGCTGATTACAGTGCACAGTCGGCGTCATCTGCACGCACCGGTGAGAGCTTATGCCATAGAATTGCTCCTTGTAGCAGACCCCCTCGTCACGAAGCGCTTTTCTAAGCCATAAGCATGTCTTCACCGCGCCCGCGCTGCCGATCGCCTGATATCCTTGCTGAGCGAGCACCTGCTGATATGATAGCGAAGACGGGGTGTGTGCCTTTTTTCTGCGCATGATATCGCGTCTGATCCCTCCTTTTACATCGACTCGACTGGTTCTATGCCGAGACAGCTGAGCGCGTTTCTCAGCACCGTGCGCACACAGCGAACGAGTGCCACTCGCGCACGTCTCACGGAGGGCTCAGCAGAGAGCACGGGCATGTACCGGTAGAACTGGTTGAACGCTTCCGAAAGCTCGCGCGCGTACGTTGCAAGTACGTTAACGCGCAGGTTGAGCGTAACCTCATCTATCACCGCGGGAAACGCAGCACATATTTTTATGAGCTTGCGCTCATAATCGTCGCTCAGCAGCGCAGGATCGTAGTCGCCCTCCATCGATGTCTTAATGAGTATGTTGCGGGCGCGCGCATGCGCATACTGCAGAAAAGGCGCGCCCTGCCGCTCAAAGTCAAGCGCTTCTGTCCAGTCGAAGACCATTGGCTTATCAGCAGAGACTCTGAGGAGATCATAGCGGGTCGCCCCGATACCGACCGCCTTGGCGATTGAACGCTTCTCTGCCTCACTCAGCTTGGGACGCCGCTTATCGAACTCTTCATATGCTTTTTCAACGACCCTCACTAAGACTTCATCAGCACTCACAAAGTGGCCGCGTCGCGTGCTCATAGAGCCTTCAGGCAAGGATATGAATTCAAAGAACACGATTTCAGGCGGTTTAACCGCAAGGAGATCGAGCACGGCTCCAACCTGCAGCGCGTTCAGTTTGTGATCGGCGCCTAGCACATCGATCATCCGATGACACCGTCCTGCCTTCCATACGTGATACGCGATGTCACGCGTTGCATAAACGGAGGTACCGTCCGAGCGGCGCATGACAAGGTTGTTTGTAATGCCAAATGAGGACAAATCTATGTGTATCGATCCGTCGTTCTCAATAATCTCATAGCGCTTGAGCTCGTCGATTAAACCGTCGATATCATCTAAGAACTCGCTTTCCCAGACGAAGACGTCATGTGTAATGCCAAGCTCCTTGAGCGTATCGGTTATGCCACATATGCAAAACTGAACGGCGTCTTCGAAGAGCCGTGCGATGTCCTCGTCGCCTCTCTCAAAGCTTCGCATAAGATGACGCACTTCCAAAAGCTTGGTCGGCTGAAGCTCAACGTCAGCGTTCGCTTGAACATACACGTCTGCAGTGGCGTGGTCGGACTTCTTTCGCTCATCGAGCTCGTGGTGCATCATCCCCCAGACGACTAGGGCGATTTGTCGACCCATGTTGTTGACGTAATATTGCGTCTCGACGTCGTACCCTGCGTGCTGTAGGGAGCGCCTGAGCGTATCGCCAATCACCGAGTTTCGTATGTGGCCGATGTGCAACGGCCCATTGGGATTTGCTGACGTGTGCTCGAGGATCACCGTGCCCGAAGCGCCGGTGTGCCCATAGCGGTAATTCTGTTCGAGCACTACGCGGAGCGTTTCGTGCAGATACGCTTCGCCGACAAAGAAGTTTATATAAGGCCCGATGACCTCCACGCGCCCAATGAATCCCTGCGGGTGTACGTGCTCCACAATGGTTTGAGCAATATGAGCGGGCTCACGTTTAAGAAAAGGCGCGAGCTTAAAACCGACAAGACTTGTCAAATCAGCGTAGTCTGATTTGACCTCGAGCGCGAGGTCAGTCGGCGGGTAACCACACGTGCGCAACGCATCACCGAGCGCTGCCTCCACTTGTGAGCGAAACATGAGAAACATTCTCGTCCCTCAGCGTTCGTCGATCGCAAAGCGTAAAACAGCTGCGATCCCACCGAACGCGCGCATCAGCTGCTCTCCTTCATTAAAATCCGTTGAGATAAACTCGACTGACGTGCCGGTATCTTCCGCGACGCGCAAGAGTTCATCGACGACGTCTTCCTCTCGCGTGCGTTCCATTGCTCCATCGCACTTCGGACACACCCCCGCCCCCCTGACGTCACGCACTGTCTCTTCCTGTGTAAACCTACAGAGTGGGCAGGAGTTCGTAACGCGCTTAATGCGAAGCGCCTCAGAGAGCAAGAGCGTGTCGACAGCTCCAAGCTGAAGCGCGTGGCGCACGTGCTTTTCCCCGTACGTCGCCTTGTTTGAGTCGTGCACGAGTTCCTTTAGGAAGCGTCCGACGGCTTTTTTTTCGCGCATGAGATCGAGCTCTTGAAGCACCTCAGCGCCGTTTTCCACGAGCTCGGAGAGCCCAAACTCATCGGTGTAGGACGCATCGAACGCCCCAAGGATCTTCTGTTGCAGCTCGTGATGCAAGTACTCGCCGTCGACAAACTCCTCTTTTGTCGGGCTCGGACCGCCGATGAGCACTCCTTTCAGCTCAGGATGTTGAAGAAACTCGGCGTTCGCTGCCTCTCCAATGCGCTTGTAAAACTCGTGGATCGCAATGAGGCGCAGACGTTCAAAGCGGCGCTGTGATTGTCCACCCTTTGTATGCTTGCCCGGAACCCCTGAGGTGAGATGTTTCGTCGGGCTGATGTGCTTCCCGTTTAATAGCCCCACCGTCGCTTCGTTTCTATCCACCACGATCAGCCCGAAGACCTCTTTTTCCCTGAGCATCTCCTTAAGCGGCT
>JAJRBK010000224.1 GCA_028679495.1 Methanobacteriota archaeon | reverse complement strand
GCGACCGTCTGCAGGTACAGGTGGTCGTCGGCGTTTTCGAACCCTTCCTGCAGCGTGTTGTGATCGACGTAGGAGACGGACTTCTCGGTCTTCACCCGGGGGACCCCCATCGCCTCGAACTGCAGGTACGCCATCGTGCCGGTGGCGTCCTGGGTGAGGGTCTGGTCGATCCGGACGGCGACCTCCTTGCCCGGCTTCTTGTCTCCCGACACGTAATGCGCGTCGATGATCTTCTGGACGATGTTCTTTCCCATCAATCTTCTCCTCCCTTCCGGGGTGTTCTTGCCTTGGCGATCAGGAATGAAAAACGAAGGTGTCGACAGTATCCAACGCAAAATCGATCCATCATACAAAAAGACCCCCCCGATTTCAACCACGGAAAGCGCCCCCCCGACAAACCAGGCTCCCGGAGGGAGGGACGATGAAAGGGGCGATGATGCGGAGGAGCCGGATCCGGGACATGTCGCGGAATTCAACGGGGCATGTTGCGAAACGCATCATCTCTTCCCGCCCGGAGGGATCCCATCGGTTCCCGGGAGCGTGAACTTTCAACGGGTTCCGACGGAACATCGCCACACCCAGTGAAGGTGGGGTACGGGAGAGGCGATGCCATCGGGAAAGCCGGGGAAACGCATTATTTCCAGGTAGTTGAAATGCGCAGAAGAACCTCTGTATCCGGCCGTCCCATCGCGCGAGAATTCGCTTGCAATCCGATTTGCGTACAGTATACAATCGTCCCGACGAATGCGGTATTGTGTACAGTATGCAATCAGTGCCGGTTCTCGATCCTTTTCGTGTCCGGTCGCACGGAACCACCCGGGGCCTCTTCATCGTGCCGTTCGTGCGACATACTCCCGCCGGGAGGCCGCACCGCAGTGAAAGGACGAAAGCGTTTGTTCGCGGTTTGCTTCTCCTGCCAGCCAATGCGCCGGAAAGCGTCCCTGCGACCGACGTCAAGGCGCAATCCTCCACCCAATCCCTGTGGTACACGGCCCAACCGCCCTGCGACGCGCTGGACGAATCGGACGACGGTGTCCTGTCCGGATCCGTTCCGTTTTCCGGTAAGGCCGCCTTCATGAGATAACCACGACCTGAAAGGAGGGATTCCGGGCAGGAGGGGACACGCAACCGGCAAGACCGAGGAGCATTTAGGCCATTAACCACAGAAACAGGAGGAGTCCATGTCGAAACGATTATTGATCCTGATGTGTTCGATCTTTCTGATCGTCCCGTTGGTCTTCATGGGATGCAGCGGAGACGACGGGGCCCAAGGCGCCCAAGGCCTCAAAGGCGACAGAGGCCTAACCGGGCCTCGCGGTGAAGATCTTACTGCCAACCCCGTTCCCGAGACTTGCTCCGTCTGCCATAGAAGTGTGGCGACGACGCATGCGCAGACGGGAGTCGTGACGGTCAGTAATATTGCATCGTCAAGAAATGGGGCTGGTGATCTCGTGGCCACCTTCAATGTCAAGGTGGACGGTGTCAACAACGCTACCTTCGTTCTTTATCGGGGGTATGCGCATTTGGATAATGCGGCTCAGGCTGTCCCTGCCGGAACTGCCACACCAATGATTACAACGGGTCAGCGGAACACGTTGTACAGTATTGCGGACAACGGGGCGGTTACTGGTACCGGGGTTACCTTCGCAAATCTTGGTGCTGGGAATTACTCGGCCACCGTTCCCGCTGCCACTGCACTCGATAATGCCGACTATCTGTTCATCGTGAAGACTCCGGCGGCAGCAACGGAAACGGTCATTTCCGCTTATACGTTGGAGGGATCCGCCGCTGTTACATCGGGTACGACATCGCTTCGCAATCTGGTGTCGGATGCAGGCTGCACCAGCTGTCACGGTCCCACTCCCGCCTGGAGCGCGAAATTCCGACACTATGCGGTGGGTGGTTCCAAGTGCCAGGTCTGCCACTCGATCGTTGGCAGGAATGTCGGGATCATCTCACTTCTCGACAATGGCACGCGTGTCGAGGGAGCACAAAGAGCGGGTACCAACGCCGTCGAATATTTCCATGGGATCCATAACTCGGAAGGCATGCCGGATAACGCCTATTTCAGATCCACCAATCCCGCCAGTGGGGAAAATTCGTACGCCATCGGCTACCCGTCCGATATGAGAAACTGCAAGGTGTGCCATACGGAACCTGCGCAGCTGACAACGGCTGCCACTAAGCCGGTTTCTTTCTGGTTCTGCATGTCCTGCCACCAGAGATGGAAAAGTTTTACAAACCTCCCGGCCAGCCCAAACCATACATCCTATACGGATAACAACACCAATTGTGCGAATTGTCACGATGGTGTTACTGCAAGGGCGACTGTTTCCGATTTCCACAACTCCTTTGAGGGTGTGGATGCGCATTACGACTCGTTCTTCGGAGGTACGGACATTTCCTTTGACAACCCCGATTATGTTCTCTTTTCCGTGACCGGGGTCAAGAAGTCCGGGGATAACGTGGCATTCACCTGGACGGCATCGAAGCTTGGCGCCGCTGTCAATCCCTGCAATACGGACAATGCCGCCGGGCCGACCTTCCAAGCGCTTGCTGCATATCTGTCGTATGCGAAGGGGGATGACTGGGTCAATGAAAACCTCAGCGCTTCCCAGTCTCCGGGGCAGCCTCTGGGTGCGAG
>JAJRBK010000228.1 GCA_028679495.1 Methanobacteriota archaeon | reverse complement strand
CCTGTTCTAACAAATTTTTTCAGTCATTTTTCTCTGAATATCCTTTGCATCGGCTACAATACGTTCAATAAGTTCATCGACCGTGGGTTCATCATTTATAAGTCCCGTAACCTGACCGATGGGTAAGACTCCTCCTTTTAAATCACCTTCTTCTATGGCAATGCGGAATGCTTTGTAGGCATTCGCCAGGAAAGCAAGTTGTTTGGCATTTTTCCATCCCTTCACCATAACGTTAAAAAACAGTTTTCTATATGGGACATTGACTTGCCGCGCTATTTCCCTAGAATTGAAAAAAGATGCTGGAAGATCGAAACCTCGTTTTATTGCGCGTTCAGCGGCATCCGTCTTCAAGATTCGGCAGGGTAGACCATCGAAGCGGGCGGAAAAGAGGGTATCTGTTGCTTTTTTTTCTATAGATAGCCTCTTGTATGTTTCATGCAGAGGGCTTTCCTTCGTTGACATAAATCGTGATCCCATTGCAACACCATCCGCACCCAGTACAAGCGCCGCAGCCAATCCTCGACCATCACCAATTCCACCCGCAGCAATGACAGGAATTCTTAGCGCATCTACAAGCGTGGGAACCAAAATGAAAGTGGTTAGCGCATCCCCATGGGCGGCAGCTTCATGGCCCGTTGAAATAACTGCGTCACAGCCATATTCTTGCGCACTCAATGCGTGACGACTACCGACGACTGTTGCAATAACTTTACCCCCATACGCGTGGGCACTTTTCACTATCCGGTCACCTTTTCCTAGAGCAAAATTAATGACCGGAACCTTCTCCTCTAGAAGAACCTTTACAATTTCCGCAGCACTTGGAAATAACAAAGCGGCATTGGCCCCAAAAGGCTTATCCGTCATCTCTCGAATCTCCTGCACGGCTTTACGTGTTTCCGCTCCACTAAGAGGGGCAGTCGCCAGAATACCGAGCCCTCCTGCATTCGATACAGCAGCAACCAATTTTGGCACACTGATAAAGCTCATACCTGAAAGAATAATGGGGTATTTGATCCCAAAAAGTTCCGTAATACGCGTCTTCATTAATGGCTCCCTTTCGATGATAACTGAAGCGTCTCGACTGTGAAAATATGAATATTTTTAGAATCTTATTTCAATCATTCACATCCTGGATGTCAATTATCAATATACCAACGATATCAACCATTTTTCATGCTTTTATAGTTATAAAATTTATGAATTTAATAAAAAATTGAGCATCCTGATTTGCGGCAGTAATAGCTGCGTTATACTTTTATGATTATGGCTTCACCCTGAGCGAGACCACCGCATATAGCCGCAATGCCATACCCCCCTCCTCGCCTTCTTAGCTCGTATGCCAAGGTCATTGTAATTCTGGCTGCACTTGCGCCCACAGGATGACCTATGGCAATAGCACCCCCATTAACGTTAGTTTTGTCCTGCAGATCTTTCCATTTCTTCTTGTTTTCGTTCGCAAGAATCTTGGTGGATACTAAAGGCATCGCGGCAAATGCCTCGTTGATCTCGATGAGGGCCATGTCATCAATCTTCAGCCTGGCTTTTTCGAGGGCCTTCCGAATTGTCATGGCTGGGATCGTGGCGATATCCCTTGGGGACGTTGCTGAACAAACGGTAACAATAATTGTGGCAAGAGGTTTTAAACCTTTCTGCTCAGCTTTTCCTCGTGTCATGAAGAGGATCGCACTAGCTCCCGCGCTCATGGGAGGGGCGTTTCCTGCAGTCACAGTAGGACTGCCATATATAGGTTTTAGCTTAGATAGCGCTTCCGTGTTTGTCTTGCGGGGAGACTCATCTTTATCGATGACAATGGAGTTCCCTTTTTTTTGAGGGATAACCACAGACATTAGTTCCTCGCCAATTTTAAACTTTCCTTCGGCAAATGCTTTCGCATATCGTTCCTGGCTTCCAAGAGCCCAAGTGTCCTGCATCTCTCTTGTTACACCATACTTAAGAGCTACTTCGCCGGCATCGACGGCCACAGGGGTAAACCCCTTGGCCGTGTAACCCAACTCAAAAAGACAATCGACGAGCTTTATGTGCCCCAGCCTCTTGCCCTGTCTCAGACCTGGAACAAGGTGCGGGGTACGGGGCATATTCTCGGAACCCACGGCCATAGCGATTTCAGCATCTCCTGTTTGGATAGCCCGAACACCCATTCTCAAGGCTGCGAGAGATGAACAGCAGGCTCGATCCATGGTCAGGGAAATACATTCATCAGGAAAGCCCGCTAGAAGAGTAGCCTGACGAGCTGGAATATCAAACTCGAGGGCGTATTCTGCAGGAATACAGCTCCCATAGTTAATTTCGTTGACTTCCTCGGGCCTGATCCCCACACGGCTGATAACCTCTTTCATAACCATAACAGCTAGATCAATGCTGGGAACTTCACTCATAGCGCTATCGAACCTACTGAAAGGAGTTCTCACTGCACTAACAATGACGATATCTTCTTTAGACATCATGTATCTTCCCTCTCATAAATGATTTTTTACATAAAATTCAATCTTCTCATCCATAAACGCATCCCCCGGGTTTGCTTCTCTTACCCGATCACCCTACCTCTATCTTAACCACCGCAGGATTGATGACGATCAATTAAATCTCAGCAGTTGAAATGGCATTAATAAAGGTTTACTCATTATCTGCATCATTTAAGCAATCATCTTTGAGTCTTTCAAGATAATGCCTCCGCATTTAACATTGTATAAAAGAACAGGTTCAGCCGGATATCACCGGATATCAGAAGTTAACTTTGTCGATGCCCTTCAACCCTAATATTTTTCGTGCCTCATCAGCCGATGCCGGCTCTATCCCTAATTCCCGTGCAATTCTTATAATTTTGGCTACCTGCTCGGCATTGCTCTTGGCCATTATCCCCTTTTCCAGGTAAAGGTTGTCCTCCAGACCCACCCGGCAGTTGCCCCCAAGAAGCAACGACTGCGTACAGATGTTAAACTGCGCCCGCCCCGCTACGCAAACGGAGAATTCGAAATCACCTATCAACCTCTTTGCATAGTCCACGAGGAAAAGAAGGTTTTCAGAACTCGGGGTAATCCCGCCAAGAACACCCATGACGAACTGTATATAGACCGGTTTTTTCACCTGGCCTTTTTCGATCATGAATGCAATATTGTTAATCATACCGGAGTCATAGACTTCAAATTCTGGTTTCGTGCCATTTTCGTTGAATATGCGGGCAAAGTCCTTCATGGACTTAAAAGTATTCGGAAAGATAAAATCTTCAGTCATTTCCAAATACTTTTTCTCCCAATCAAACTTGAATTCTTTGTACCTGTCCAAGGCATGAAAAAGGGCAAAATTGACGGATCCCGCATTAAAAGAAGCCAATTCGGGTTTGAAGGTGTTGACGGGAATAAGCCGCTGTTCGGCCGTCATGCCAAGCCCACCTCCGCTTGTTATGCAAATAACCATATTGCATTTGCTCTTTACCTTGGTAATCACTTCCCGAAACAGATTGACGTCCGAAATGGGCTGTCCGGTTTCAGGGTTGCGTACATGAACATGGGCTACCGCTGCCCCCGCCTCGTAAGCCCTCACCGCTTCATCGGCGAGCTGCTGTGGTGTGATGGGTAAATAAGGGGACATACTGGTGGTGTGAATACTGCCACTTATTGCCGCTGTAATAATCGCTTTTTCTTTCATATCCGGACTCCTTCCATTCAACCCCTCCCAAAGTCTACAAACTTCGGTAGGGGCTAAAACTACTCATGATTTTGTGTCATTATTAAACTTCCTTCTTATTTGCACATATCCCGAATGACATTTTTTCGAACTTTCCCCGTTGCAGTCTT
>JAJRBK010000036.1 GCA_028679495.1 Methanobacteriota archaeon | reverse complement strand
GTCGCCGATGCGGGAAACTCGGGGAGTGCTCCCCTCGCAGCGGTAAGTATGTCTGCTTCGCGTTCCGCAGGAAAGACCGAAACGACGCGCATCTTGTTTTCCGTAATGGTCCCCGTCTTATCGGTGAGGATGGTGGTGGCGTCTCCCAACACCTCGGCGGCCTTGATCCTCTTTACCAGAAACCCTCCGCGTGAGAGCTGGTACGCCCCAAGGCCGAGCACCATTGTGATGATGATGATGGGGAGCTCTTCGGGAATGGTGGCAAACGCCAACGCGAGTCCGGTGAGAAACATCTGGTACAGGTCCTGCCCGCGCAGCACGCCAAGAATTGGAATGGCGACGCTAAAGCCGACGGCCACGCCGACTAAGCTCTTCGCCAATGATTTCATGGCCTGCTGTAAGGGCGTTTTTGGCTCCTTAATAGCCTGAGCGCGTTCTGAGATGGCGCTGATTCTCGTAGAGCGTCCGGTGGCAACGACGACAGCCTTCCCCTCACCGGCGACGACAAGCGTGCCCGCATCAAGAGGGTCGTCCACTTGTTTCTCCTCGGGAAATGACTCACCTGTCAATGATGATTCGTCGACGCTCATGCTTAGCGACTCGATGACGCGTGCATCAGCGGCAATTCGCGTGCCAGACGCGACGAGCAACACATCATCGGGCACGATCGCCTCCGTCTTGACGTTGGTCGCTGCGCCATCGCGCAGCACCTTGGCCTGTGGCGCCGCCAGCTGGGAGAGGGAGGCGATCGTCTTTTTCGCACGGTACTCGTTCCAGACCTCGGCGAAGATGAGTGCTGCGATGATAGCGAAGATGGTGATGGTGTCGCCCAGTTCGCCGCCGAGAGCGTAGAAAAAGCCGACGGCAAACAAAAGGAGGATCATCGGCTCGGTGACCTCCTCTTTGACGATGTCGATAAACCGCACGGTATGCGGCGTGAAGGGCATGTTGGTGCCAAACTCAGCAAGCCGTTTTTCTGCTTCGGCACTCGTCAAACCTAAACTTGCCTCTCCTTGCACAGTCACCGCCTGTGAAGACATCCCGTCGATCAATCGAATTCGCTTCTGCTGTGGCTATATAACACGTGAAACTGAAGGATGCTCGCCTATTGCTCTTGTGCTCTTTATTCTATTTGTACTGCACAGCGTGGAACGTTAAGTGTTAGGCACGCTTTGCATCGGAAGGAGCGTGCCGCGTCTCCTATAACCTGAATCCACGCCATAGATTATCCCCAAATGGTACGATGAGGGGATAACGGGCACGTTAGCACAGCCCAAACGATGCGTTAAACGTCATAACGGATCATTGCATCGACAGCAAGTATAAAGGCACGTGTAAGCCCTTTGACGTGTGATCACGATGCACGATATCTACGTAAGCGAGGGCGAGCTTATCTTTTGTTTTGACAGAATGCCCACCACCGCACACGGTGTTGCCACGTTCGCGATGCGACAGGATGAGACTCCGACACCTACTTTGGAAGCCCCTGCCATGCCGAGGGTCACAGAAACGTTTGGCTCAATCCATCTTGACATTCACGGCAACAACGAGATAATACAAAAGCTGCGACACGGCGACCAGTTTACCTTGATGGGGGCCTTCAAGAAACGGTCCGCTTATGACGTAAACGCATGGGTTATCCGGGGAACGATTTCTAGCGTTAATCTCGTGAAATCGAGGTTCACGTTTGAATTCATGAACGGCGTTTCAGCTCAATACGCGATGGGTGAGTTCAACTTCTCTCAATGCCCACCCCGCTAAGGTAGAGGGCTTACCCTCTACACCTTCGTGTCGCTCGTTCACACGTTGACGTGCAGCACGATACGGAGTAATGAGCCGATGAGGAAGGACACAAACGCGATGCCAAAACTCAAAAGGAGCATCTGCGGGAAGCGGGACCAGAACCGCTGATTCAACAGAAACGCGCTATACACACTAAAGAACGCGATAATGACGAAGGCGAAGGCGAGCGTACATGCGAGCGCGGTGAGATACGTGCTGAAGAGGAGATACGGCGCGATAAGAATGGCCGCCGTGAGGAGGTATGAGCCACCGGTGTATGCCGCCGCTTTTATCGCACTGAGCGCTGCTGACTCTGATTGCTTTTCCAGATACTCTGACGAAGCCATTGAGAGCGCGCCTGCTATGCCGGTGATGATTCCGGCAAGCGCGATGAGGGTCGTGCTCTGCAGCGCGAACGTAAATCCTGCGACGGCGCCGGTAATCTCGACAATCGCATCGTTGAGCCCTAAGACGAGCGCGCCCATGTAGAGCAACCGCTCCTCGTTCATTGAATCTCTGAGCGTCGCAATGTGGCTCATCTCCTGTGTGGCGGCGCGCGTCACTTCAGGAAAAACACCTTCTAAGGCGGCATAACGGCGTCTGATGGCATAGTCGCGCAGCTTCATCATAAAGACGATGCCAAAGAGTCGTGCAATCCAGTAGTACACGTACAGCTCTGGAGCGTTCAGGGGGATGTCTTGGCCAGTCACCTCTTTCAACTGAGTGTAGTATCTGAGCTCGTCTTGTGCGATATGGGTGAGCACCTCGCGATTCTGCGGCTCCTTTGCCATCTTGGCGAGCTTCTGGTAGAGCTCGTACTCGGTGATCTCCATTTGTTGGGCTCGAAGTATCTTTTTTCGAGCGGTTTTATCTACGTCCTCACTTATGGCCACGCGATTAGCCTCTTAGACGTAGGCTTGTGAATATTGTGCCTTAATTATTTGCCACGCAGATCCCTGATACGTTACGTGGCACGCATACATGCACAGAGGCGGCAAGAGAGCGCTCAGGCCGCAAGGTTCATCAAGGGATACTAATGTGATGGTGTAGGCGAGCGGACAATGAAGACTCCTTTTGATGTGGAGGGGACGATTGCAGCGAAGGCTGCGCTCGTTATCGTGGTATTGATTGCCGCAGGGCTCGTGTTGGCGTTCACGCCTCTCAGCGTGATTGGGTATCTTCTGTTGGCTGCTGCAGCAGTCCTGTATATTATAGTGAGCGTGCGTGCAGTGTCACTCAAGAAATAATACCGAGCGCGTCGATGTGCCTGCCTTACACAAGCGTAAAAGAGTCAATGATGCGCTGTGCCTGGGCCAAGTACCTGTCGTAGTCCTCGATGAGCGCCTTAAACGTGACAAGGTACGCTCTCCCCTGCCTTATGGTCCACGCTTGGTTTATTTTGAGCGTTTCTTCCCGCATGTCCTCATCGCCGTAGTGAACGGTGATCGTTCCTGTGTAGACTGTGTGGAACGCAGGGTGTCCCCCTAACGTGGCATGGCCTTTTTCGACAACTGTAAGGTCTGTGTACGCACCAAGAATCGCGTCGGTGTACCTTTGCGTGACAGTGTCAAGCGTCGCATACTCATCGAAGCTCTCGTCGGTGCTCACAGTTACCGCATCGACCGGAGCGTAGTCGGTCAGATAGATGTAGAGCTTAACGGAGGTCGACTCGTTCTTATCTGTTTTACAACGTGTCAGATATGTGATCTTAAATCCGCTCGCACTCTCAAATGTGATTTCCCGATCTCGTCGCTTCGGAATGAGAAGGTATGACAATGCATGCAGCCGCATAAGAACCATCAACCGCGCCTACCTTTGTTAATGTGGTCTTGGCTATGTCAACGCCACTGTCCTGTGATTTTGTGCAGTGTATAAAAACCATTCGATGATAATGCAGCCTCAACGTCCGGGATAGGCGTCCAAGCGCAATATTACAAGTGGGCGAGCTATTTTTGCGTCTTCTCGATTGACGAGAGCCACGCGCGGATTCCCTCGCGCTGCCGCCGACTTTCCATGCGCGCCGCCCTAACGTACTTGATGCGCCAGCCTTGCGTAAACGTCTCCCGAATCTCAGCCTGTGTCACCCGCCGCGGCCCAGACGATCCGGGCTCCAGTTCACTAAAGCAGAGCATAAAATAGACCCCTCCCCGTCGGAGCACGCTCGCAAGGCTGTTTGCAAAGAGGGGGCGCTCTTCGTCGCTGAGCGTGTGAAACAGCCCCGAGTCAATAACGGTATCGAAGTGCCGCCCCAGCGCATTAAGCTGCAGCGCGTCCTTCACGAGAAACGTCGCGGAAAGATGACGCTGGGCCGCCTTGTCGCGTGCTCTCTCGATGGCCCGAGGGGTGAAGTCAACGCCCCAGACCTCGTGTCCACGTGCGGCAAGGTAGAGCGCATTCTCCCCTGTTCCACAGCCGACATCGAGCACTGCCCCCGTGATCTCGCCCGCCTCCTCGAGCTGTACAAATTCGCGTTGAGGATGACCGATATCCCACGGAGGCGTTCCCTCATACACAGAGCTAAAAAAATCCATCACACGAATATCTGTTCAGTGTGCAAAATAAGCATATCCTTTATCTCCAGGCTGCTGTACTGTAACCATTGATGCTTTGAACGTTCGCGCTAGACCTCATTCGTCGTCGTGCGGAGCGATGAGTGACTGATTGCACGTATGCTTAAAGCGAGGTG
>JAJRBK010000035.1 GCA_028679495.1 Methanobacteriota archaeon | reverse complement strand
GAGCTGTTGGAGCAAGGCCCCCACAGGCCGACCAATAATAGTATTGGTACCTGACCGTGCTGAATAACCGTCCTCTTTTTTCAAAACGTGAAGTGACTCCTCTGTGTTATATGCCTATTTATACGCCTGCTTCAATACCCGCTTATTATGCCGTCTGGGTTAGTTATCAGCGGTGTTAAAGACACGCTTGCTGTTGCCTTGCAGGTACTTGAGTCAGCACGGGCTCCAACTACGAGGTAGAGCCTGTAGGAGGCGGCCGCTCGGCGAGCGCATCCTCTTCCTCTCTCTTGTCTCGATAGGTTCGATAGAGGGCGAGGCCAAACCCGTACACCGCTGGTCCCACGACAACACCGATGAGGCCAAGCGCTGCAAAGGGGACAACGTATGCGAGGAGGGCAACAGGTTTCGGTATGCCCGCTTTGCCGCGGCGCCCCAAAAATGGGATGAGGTAGGTCCCGACGATCACCTGGAATACTATGACGCTGATGATGAGCACCCAGAGCGCTTTTGGTGTGTCACCAATAGTCCAGAAGTAGAGCGAAACGGGAACATAGACCAGCGCCCTCCCGATGACTGGAATAATCCCGACGGTGAGCATAAGAAAAGCAGCCGTGAGTGCATACGGCACGCCAATTATCGGAAAGAAGAAGGCGGCAATGACAGCGCTGATTACTGCTGCAAAAATGTAGTTAACATAGAGCGCGTGGTATATCGAATTGAGGTGTTTCAAGAACGCTTTTACCGTATCCTGACGATTACGAGGAGCGAGGGACGTGAACTCCGCGACGACATGGTCGCCGACGACGAGCAGGTACCACACCAAGAGCGTGATGATGAACAGTTGAAACACGTAGATCGGCAGTCCCCTGATGATGCTGTTCACGATTTTTAGTGCAGCGGCAGCGAATACATTGATAATCAACGATCCCGATTGCCCTGCATTCACCGCGAAGCTGGTAACCACGGGAGCTTGGCTGCCCCCAAAAGCGGGACCAATGAGTTGCGCCAGCCCGCTGCTCAGCGTCACGTTCGAGCTTCCTGCCGCGAGCGAGATGCTCGAAAGCTGATTTGCGAGTATGTAGATGACTTGGAAGATCATGACTACGTACATCACGATGATTAGGAGCATGACGACAAACGAGGATAACACGCGCCGATGAATACGGTGCTCGAGCCATCGTGCGGGAAACCAGAGGATGTACGCTGCCCAAAGCGCGATAAGAATGACGTTGACCCACGGCCAGGAGATCAACAAAATCAAAAACGCTATAAAGACCGCGATGAGCAGAACTATTACATAATAGCGTCGTTCCGCAAAGAAGCTGCCAATATCTATCACTTTAACCGCTCCACGCTATACCCACGACGCATTTGTGCGACAATGCTGAGCCTAATGTGACTTAAATTTGCATAAATTGATTCATTTTGCGCACGCCCGTTTGAATGGCGTCAATTTTGAGTTCTTTAGCGTATTTGAGGCGTAGTTCACCGCACATCAATGTGCTATCTAAAGTATAACGTTTTGCCCCAAAATAACGCAGAAATTTCGAAACGTGAGACAACATTACTACTCGATGCATAATCAGGTGCTGCTTGGCGTGTCAGCCTGAAGGATCGTGGGTACGCTCGGGCAAGAGCAACAGCGCGCCCAATAGAAAACAGAGCGCTCCTACGAACGTGCCGAGGTTTACAATCATTACGTTCTTCGGGAAGCCCGTAGTTGGCACGACGAACGCCGCGGCCCGCAAAAAAAGAGAGGGGAAGAGGGTGATTACACCCAACTCCCTAAAAGGCCCATCTCCCTAAGAGGCCCGCTATTATCAACTCTAAGCCTAATATGATCAGACCTATTGCAAGCAAAACTACGAGGGCTAAGCCGCCGACCGCTGGGAAAAAGAGCGCCCAAAAGCCAATTATGAGCACGATTATGCCAAGGATTGCCATCCCTACGGTACCGCGTGCTATGAACATGGCTCCAGCAATAATCAGCGCTATAGCGACAAGCCAGCCAAGCACTATCCCTCCGACGAATATTGGATAGATAAGTATCGCTAGCGCGATCAGAAATACGATCACTGATAAAATGAGGTTCAAAAGTCGCTGCCATCCTGAGATGCCAGTTGAAAAGATTCGAACGAATTCTACGGCGCTTAGGACAAGAAGGCCAAACGCGAGGAGTGCTATAAGAGTCGCTTCAGTTATTCCCGGGTACGCAATCGCGTAACCACCCAGCACAATGGCGATTATGCCGGCGATAATTTCGGCAATGCGTAGCCACCCAGATGTTTTTTCTTCAACCACTTGATTTCACCTCCTGTTCATTGAATAACTGTGCCGACTTTTTTTGCAAGGTATTTAATCTGATCGCTTCTTAACGAGGCCAAAACGAGTTTTGAGGCGAAGAAAACGCAGATCTCCCTCTGTTTTGGGCCCTTAGAGGCTGGTCTTGGTTTTGTAATGGCATAGCTTCGATCTGCTCAGGTCAACGGGCTGCCGGGGATGAGGGTCGCCGGTCAATCGGCTTTGTGGTGACAATACACCCGCCGCTGGGTCTGGGACTGCCAGCAGTGTTCCTCGTGTTACCCCTCTATTGTATGTGGGGTGGAAGCGATTGCGCTAGGATTAGTGGAGAGGGGCGTGACCCATCCCCCTTTTTTGACTGGGCCCGTAGACCGCCACGCTAAGTTCAGAGCCATCGGCATTCCCTTGGCTCTTTCATCTCTGCAGTCAGGAGTCTTCTAGACCGTGCTCACACTCATCCTGCGGCTCCGTGGGCGAGGTTGGCGCGCTGCGCGATTTCATGCAGTTCCTTCTCATTTTCATAGACGGCGGGCTTGAGGTCGAATACGATCTTCCTGATCGTGCCGGTAAAAGCGTAGGGAGCCTTATCCTCATACGCCCGGTCAACGACGAGGCCGTTGTCGCGCCCCACGTCCATACCGGCATAGCTCGAGAAGAAGATAGGCACCGTCCGCGGGAGCCTGCCCTCGCCGATCTTCTTGTCGTTCGCGAACAACGTGACATCCCCCCCGGTGCCTGGTTTGTTCTCGTCAGCCGTGAATTGCATGCGCACGGTGACGTCGCCCGTCGGGAGCTTCTCGGTAGCGGTCTGCTTGTAGGACTCCACGCCCAGGAACGAATAGGTGTGGTTCAACATCCCCTTGTCATCGACCCACAGACCGAATCCACCGATGAAGTCGGCGTTGGCGACAATCACACCTTCGGCACCTCCTTCAGGGATGGTGAGCTCGGCTTCGATGGCGTACGAACGTCCGGCGGTGCGCGGGATCAAAGCGTGCTGCACGTTCTGGACGTCGCCGGCGAACGCGAACCTGGTTATTGTAGGCAGTGGCGGCAATATCCCAAAGAAGATGGACAAGCCGCCGAGCAGCGGCAGCGCCTTGTTGCGCTCAGCTTCTTCCCACCAGAGGGCCTGCAGCTCTTTGAGCTTGTCAGGGTTCTGAGCGGCGAGGTCTTTGGCCTGGGAGAAGTCGTCGGGGAGGTAGTAGAGCTCCCATACGTCGTTGTCTGGGTTGTAAACTCCTGGTGCAAATCGCTTGATCGTTTCAGGCGAGAGATCCCACGGGGCCTTATCCAGTCTAGTGCACGCCCACCATCCATCTTTGTACATGGCTCGGCTGGCGAATATCTCAAAGTACTGCACGGTGTGACGCTCGTCAGCGTTGGCGTCATCGAAGGTATACAGGAAACTCGTGCCGTCCATGGGCTCCTGCTCGATGCCGTCGACCACCTTGGGCTCGGGGATTCCCGCCGCTTCGAGGATAGTAGGACCAACGTCGATGCAGTGCGTGAATTGCGTGCGCAAGCCTCGTTGCTTGATCCGGTTCGGCCACGCGACGAGCATCGGGTTTCGCGTTCCCCCGAGATGGCTGGCCATCTGCTTACCCCACTGGAACGGAACGTTACCGGCGTGAGCCCACGCCGCGGCGTAGTGCGGTGCAGTATGGATTCCGCCGAGGGCCCCGATGCCACCGTACTCGTCGATGAGTTTCAACTGCTGCTCAGCGTCGAGAGGAACGCCGTTGAGGAAGGTCATCTCGTTGAACGAGCCGGTGAGCGTTCCCTCCATGCTGGCGCCGTTGTCGCCCCAGATATAAAAGATGAGCGTGTTGTCCAAGTCGCCCATCTCCTCGATGGCGTCGAGCAATCGACCGACGTTCCAGTCGGCGTTCTCCGAGAAGCCGGCGTAGACCTCCATCTGTCGTATGTAGAGTTTCTTCTCCGCGTCGTTCAGCGAGTCCCACGCCGGGAAGAGGTCGGGCCGCTCGGTCAGTTCTGTGTCCTGAGGGACGACCCCCAGCTTCTTCTGCCGCGCGAAGGTTTCCTCGCGGAGTTTGTCCCAGCCTTTATCGAATTGGCCCTTGTACTTGTCGGCCCACGCTTTTGCGACGTGATGGGGTGCGTGGCTGCAGCCGGTCGAGTAGTACAGCATCCACGGTTTGGTTGCGTCCTGGGCACGCACCGCGTGCAACCACTCTATGGCCTTATCGGTCAAGTCGTCGGGGAAGTAGTATTGCGTGTTATCCTTGCCCTCCGGCACGCCTAACACAGAGCTATCCTGCGTGATGATAGGGTCGTACTGACCCGCCGCCCCGCTCAAGAACCCCCAGTAGTGGTCGAAGCCCCACGACTGCGGCCAGTGGTCGAACGGTCCCGCGGCACCCTGGACGTTGTCAGGGGTGAGGTGCCACTTACCGAATCCCCCCGTAACGTACCCGTTCTCCCGCAAAATGCGGGGGAAGGCGGTGCAGCTTCTGGGCCTCGCCGACGAGTAGCCTGGGAACGGGCCCGGAAACTCGGCTACCGAGCCGAATCCCACCCGGTGGTGATTGCGGCCGGTCAGCAGAGCAGCACGGGTCGGGGAGCACAAGGCAGTCACGTGGAAGCGATTGTAGGCGACGCCCATGTCCTGCACCCGCGTGAGGCTAGGCGTTCGAATCGGCCCGCCAAACGTGTCGGGGTTGCCGAACCCGGCGTCGTCGATGAGGACGACGAGGACGTTGGGAGCGTCATCCGGCGCCTTGGGTCCGGGGACGATCGTCCAATCGGCAACTGATGTGTCCATCGTTCGCCCGATGGTCCCACCGAAGCTGCGATCGGGGATCGGCAGTACCGTGCGGTCGGGGCTGAACTTTCCGCCCGCCTCTGCCAAGCCTTCTTTAAGGCCCTTCAGGCCCTTCTCATCCATTTTAGCAACCGACTTTGCCGGCGAGTCTACGAGGGCCTGCTCGGCTGCGAGCTGATCTCCTTCGTCAACGATCGCGATGATAGCTGCCGTTCCCGGCTTGAGCTTGTCACCGAGCCCACTTTCGATGCCACTTTCAACCTTGCGCTTGGCAAATTTGCCGATCAGGCCACGCGTTGCGGCGCCCGCACCGATCGAGCCCAGCAGCGGTGGCGAGACGAGGCCTACGATGAGGCCGACGCCACCAGTCCAGCCCGTCCCCTTGCGGCCTTGACGGTCGACGGTCGCAGCGATACTGACCTGGCCCTCCTTGTCGCGCTCGACAAGGATCATGCCCTCACTCTTAACTTTCTTGTCTTTGACCAGCTGCGTGAGCTGGTCGAAGTTCCTCTCGGCCGGCTCTATAGCTTGATAACCGGCCATGATGACTACATCATTCCCTACATCCTTCTGTTCCTTGCTCATTATTCACCTTCCTTTAGAAAGCGGTCTCGCGTTCTAAGTGGGTACTGGGCGAGTTGCTTTCTTCTTCGTCCTTTTTCGCGAACGTGAAAAATATGAACGAGCCCCTCGAGTGCGATCGCAATAATTCCTACAAGATACGCCCTTTGAGGCCCCCTAGTTATCCCCTTAATTGTGTTGAGCACGACTGTGCACTAAACCAACAAGTGGTGGCGTGGTTTATAACATTTTTACGTGAAAAGACCTGATATCTCCGCTATTGTGTATTCTTTGCTTGCCTTAGGCCCTCTTCCCATTTTCAACGTGTGTCACGATGCTTTCTGAGCACGACAATCTTCTTAGCCGGCCCGGCGCCGATATTCTGCTGAGTCCGCAGTCGAGGTCGGGCAGGCGCTTCACCAACAAGAGCATGCTTAGAGCGGGAATGGCAGAGCGACCGCCAGGGCTCCCTCAGGGACGCACGTGAGATAACAAGATGGGATGCGCGTCACCGTTATCGATCAGTTTCCGCTGATTGAAGGCGTTCCGCGAGAAGCTGCCTGGGGGCGCGCATCCACGCAGTGACGAGTAAAGCATTACATTTTTAAGCGGCAGCTCATAATTTGACGTTAATGATTTGCGCGCTCGGTGATCTGCACGTGTACTATGAAACGTACGGCGATGGACTACCCGTGCTTATGATCCACGGTTATGGCATCGATCACCACGTTATGACCGGTTGCATGGAGCCGATCTTTGCTGTACGTCGCGGATGGAAGCGCATTTACTTTGACCTTCCGGGCATGGGAGAGACGAATGCGCCAGGGTGGCTGCGTACCGCAGATCAAATGCTCGACATTGTGATTGCATTTAGTGAACAGGTTATCCCGAACGAGGGATTCCTCGCCGTAGGCGAGTCCTACGGGGGGTACCTCGCCCGAGGTCTTGTTCACCACAAGCCTGAGCGCCTTAACGGCATCCTCCTCATCTGCCCGGTCATCATCGCCGACCGCGAACAGCGCTCCCTTCCCCCTAAGCGCGTCTTCGTTAAGGATACCGAGCTCTTAGCCAGCATCAAGCCGGGAGCAGAGAAGCGTATGTTCGAGCGCACGATCGTGATGCAAGACAAGCGACGATGGGCTCGTTTTCAGCAAGATATCATCCCCGGCATGCGAACGAAGGATAAAGCGTTTATTGAGCGGTTTATGGAGGGGGGATACGGGTTTTCCTTTGATGTTGATGATCTCAAGCGCCCCTTTGCTCAGCCGTCACTCGTTCTCTGTGGTCGCCAAGACACTTCAGTGGGGTATCTTGATGCGCTTAAGATTATCAACCAATATCCGCGAGGGACGTTCGCAGTGTTAGATAAGGCCGGTCACGGGTTGGAAGTTGAGCAAGAGACCGTCTTCAACTGCATGGTGAATGAATGGCTTGACCGCGTGGAGGAGCAAGCTGAATAAGTCGATTCGCACTTTCACGATATTCTTGCGTGGGCTGTGAGTTAGATTTATGTGCTCTAAGCGATCAGGGTTCTCTTTTCCTTCTGCTCGTGTTTATCGTAGCGCTCGCACATTATCGCCGCGTTACAAAGTCGCGCCATAATGCCGATTAGAGTGAAGGATGAGCGGTGTATGTTGCTGTCCTTAGTAATTAACAGTAGATAAACGCGGGTTCTGTTTTCACCGCCAATTACGCAATAAGGAGACACAAAAACCACCATCAGCTGGGGTCTTGCGCGTTTATTTTGGGATGGTTACTTCGTGAGTGAGACAAATGCATTCGTGCGCGAGAGAGAAGGATTGCTAGGAGGAACGACGGAGAACATTACTGCGTGGGTCTTAGAGGCGTAATGTTCTCCCTTCGTATTCCTCACAGCATTTATTGATCAGAGATACACCTTTTTGAGTAGCATGCCTTCGGTCTCTCGTTTATTTACGCCGCTTGGGAAGACTGTCATTTGCCATCTGGAAGCGACGTGAAGTAGGGAACTTTTACAGTAACCTACCGGGGGTTCGCACACGCGTCGGCAAACCGTACCGATGTACGCTGTCCCACAGCACCGCTTATGGCCCCTGTCATTTTGAAGCATTTGTGCCGAGACCAAAGCTCATGAAGCGTTTCTACCAGTTTCACCGTTCCGCGCCACGTACAAGAGTTAGCACTGCTGAAAAACAATCTGAATAAGCAATGG
>JAJRBK010000034.1 GCA_028679495.1 Methanobacteriota archaeon | reverse complement strand
TAAGCGCTATGCGATCCATGCGCCGTTTATCATTGAACTCGCTCTTACGTTCCGAGCTGATTGCTGACATCTTCCTGCGGACAGTATCTCTCTCACAGCAGTGCTGGACGCATAATAGGATTTAGCGTATTTAAAAGGATTGCATTGCAGCTTTAATCTGACGCGCTTTGTCCCCGTCTGTTAGGGCATCAACTTGGACTCCAGCCAGGTCAATAAATTCTAGTGCTTCGCGTATCTCTAACGCAGTGAAAAACTGACGCGCCACCTTTAGCACAGCGGAGGGCTCGAGCTTCCGACTGAGACTGTAGAGAGCGTTTGCGAGGTCGTAATGCGTTGCTGCCTGAAGCGATCCGGTCCAGTTTAGACAATCTATCAAATAGATGCTCCCGTCGTTCACGCGCACGAAGTTGTCAAGCTTGATATCACCGTGGACAAGTTTGTTATCCCGTAGCTGTCTTACTATCTGCAGCACGCGCACGGCGTCCTCCTGTCGTAGAATCCCTTCTCCGAGAGGGATACCTTCAATGTATTCCAGCATCAACAGCGAGTAGACGCCTATTTCAAATAGTTTTAGGGGCTCCGGTGCACAAATCCTCGCCGCCCGAAATCTCAATAAAATCGCGGCTTCGTAGCTGAGAATATCGTGCCTAGAAAGGGCCTTTTTGTATCTAAGTCCGCACAAATCTGCGAGGATTCGAACGCGCAAATTTCGACTCTCAACCGCGTAATTAAAATTGCGCAGCCCCTTTTCAGTAATGACTTTCGCAAAAAGAGAGCGGTATTCATTACGGGTACAGACGTTTACTTTTAAGGGAACAGAAATCCAGTGTGAACCATGTGTACGCCTCTCGATCGTCACTTTATCCGCTCGTAACTCTCTTTCGAGATAGTCTTCTAGGCCCACATAAAACGTACGCGAAAACTTATCTGTTAAGGCGGTTTGAAGAAGCCTGCGCCCATATCTGCCTAAGTGAAGATCGCTCATTCCCTCGCTAGTTATGAAAGAGCATTGCTGGCTGAGCTATCTAGCGAACATAAAGTTGAGTGCCAAAACGACTGCTGCAGAGACAATACACGCGAGGATAATCGACCGAGGAGGAATATGAATAGCGCTCTTCTCTTCCGATTCGTAGTAGCGCACCAAGCCTGCGCTCGACATTGGACCTGCGGCCTGACGTTTACCCTTCGCCATAGTTTAAAATACAGTTTGCTATGATTTATACGTTGTTATGGACGAGTACGTTGTTGGAGGCAAGGTTCTCCATGGTCATGACCTCGAACTTGTAACAGGATACGTCCACGTTGAGCGAGGAATGATCGTCGAGGTAGAAGAACGCTCCACCGTTAAGCCAGAAGATTGCAGAGCGTGTGGAGTGGTCATCCCATCCTTAATTAATGCTCATACCCATCTTGGCGATTCAATAATCAAAGATATGCCGTTTGATACGTTGGATAAATTGGTACGACCGCCAGACAGTATCAAGCACCAGGCTCTGGGCGCGGTATCGACAGAAGCGCTGGCGCAAGCAATGCGACGATCCCTCACAGATGCGGCATCTACTGGAACGAGCTTGCTTGCTGATTTCCGGGAGGGGGGGATCGAAGGCATAAACGCGTTAAAAACCGCACAGAACTCGCTAAAAACCGTGCGGGTGATCATACTTGGTAGACCAAATGATGCTCGGGATTATATAGTAGAAGATGAGATTGATACCATTCTTGATCACGCGCAGGGCCTTGGACTCAGTGGAACCAATGATTTTAACAGCTCAATCATTTCGTACATTACCAAACGAGCACAAGAACGGGGCAAGTTTGTTGCTATTCACGCAGGAGAAAAAGACGCCTCTGATGTAGACTCAGCCTTGGCGTTAGACCCTGATTACCTCATCCACATGACACACGCTTCTAAGCATCAGATTGAGAGCAGGATTCCAATTATCGTGTGTCCGAGGTCGAATCTTATGACAGGCGTAGGATCATCATTTCGACATCCTCCAATTGCCCAAATGCTCGAAAGCACGATCGTAGGGCTTGGCACAGACAACGTGATGTTGAATTCGCTTAACATGTTTGCAGAAATGGAATTTGTATCGAAGGCGTATTTGCGCGATGATCGAAAGGTGCTCCAAATGGCAACCATAAACAACGCGAAGATCCTTCAGCGCGATCACGAGGTCGGCTCAATCGAGATGGGAAAGCGGGCCGACCTCCTCATCATCGATGACAGATCAAACAACCTCTGCGGAACCAGAAATATTATCAGCAGTGTGGTTAGACGGGCTCGACCTGACGACATCATTTGCAGCACATAGTCCCAGGCTCAAAGTACAACGCTACCAATACAACTATGAAAGAGAGATGGCTGAAGAGGCGTGACAGCAGAGGAAGGATATGACGTGTCAAACTCATCAAGTCAAAGAAGCAATAGCTTGCATCTATTGTTATCTAAAACCTGCGTCGCATATGACACGACGCAGTGCTGCACCGTGCAGCTACGTAACTGCAATGAGGACGTAAAATGACAAAAGTCGAAGACATCATGAGTAAAGACGTAGTCTTCGTTGAGGTGCCTGGATCACGCGATAAGGCCCTTAAAATCATGCAAGAGAAAGGCATCACGAGCGTGCCTGTAATCAAGAACGGTAACCTTGTGGGGATAATCACACGAGGAGATATTTTTCGCAACCCTGAAGAAGATCAAATCGCTCTTCTCATGACAAGACAGCCGGTATTTGTCTCTCCAGACGCGATCATAGATGACGCGGTCCACGTGTTCATCGAGAACAATATACGGAGAATGCCTGTTGTGGAAGACTCTCACCTGGTAGGGTTTATAACAGTAACAGATATCGTGAGAGCTATTGCAGAGGCGGACATTGGCACTCCTGTTGACGGTTTCATAACCAGAGAAATAGTCGCCATATGGGATATGACCCCGCTTAACGTGGTGGGAGAAATCATGCGCCTAGCGAACGCTGACGCCAGCCCTATAATCGATTCTATGAACCGCGTTGTAGGCATAGTTACTGAGAGCGCTCTCTTGAAGGCGAGCAAGATCGAGGACACCATTGAAAAGGCAGATCTTTCGTCAGGTTCAGACGAGGACGCATGGACGTGGGAAGCAGTACGCGATACGATGAGCTTGTACTACGGTGTTTCCAGGGTTGAGCTGCCTGATATACCGGTCAAAGACATCATGATGGCAGATTACGAATCACTCTATCACAAGACAGGTGCAAGTGAATGTGCGAGACAAATGAGACGATTTGATGTTGAGCTCTTGCCCGTTATTACCGTCGATCAAAAGCTTGAAGGGATCATAAAAGACACTGACCTCATCAAAGTGCTGTTGTGACCGGCCAAAGATAGGATTCACCCTTTGTGGCGGTGTTTTTACGCACGATTGCCCATAAAGCCCCCTATTCCCCAAACTCCGCCCCCTTGTCTAGCGTGCGGCGGGTGTAGCGGCCACACTTTTTGGGCCATACATAAGCATTAAGTCATCCAACCGTACATATTGATTTACTAGAAAAAGTCGGTATTACGATGCAGCGGCGTTCAATCCTAGCATTTGCAGTTATTCCGGCCGTGATCGTACTTCTGGTGTCAGTGCCTTTGGCGCATGCAGAGGTGCGCGGCTACCAGCAGACGACAGCAGCTCAACTCGTCACATATGGGACTATCTTCGACGAGATCGACAGCATGCTTAATAATTTGACAAAGCAACTCGATATATTCGATATCAATCCGCTCGCTCCAGTCAATCCGCAAGTATCCCCGAAAGCAGCGACGCCCAGCGTCAAGATCGCTGATGTCAAAACGTCCAGTCCCGGGCAGTCAAATGCGAAGCAGCAAGTCACTGTCACACTGCAAAACGGCAATGCAGCTGCAAACGGCGTCCGTGTGAGCGTCTTTTACAGCACCACAGCGGGCCGCACAGCCTCATCAGATAGCACCGTAGTTTCGCTAAATGCAGGAGAAACGCGCGCAATCCAATTCTCGCCAAACGGGCTGGCACCTGGAAGTTATGGAGTTAGCGTCGTTGCATTCAAAGATGGCACTGACCCATCAAATAAAGCGACACCTCCTTACGACATGAGAGAGAATGCGGTCACATTAAGCGTAACCCCCACCCCTACAGCAGCTCCAACAGAAAAAGCAACCGAGGCACAAGACATGCCATACGCTTTTGGAGATGTTCTAAGTCAGGTTAACACGTGGATACTTTTCATTATCGCGATTACAGCGCTCATCACTATCGCCCTCTTCTTTGTCTTCTCTCAAAACAAATCTGGAGGGGATCGTTTCGAGGAGGACCACTTTACAGGTGATTACCCTCCTGGAGACGCTGATCAAAGCAAAATGGCTTCAACTCTTCCATCGCAGCCGTCATCAACAGAACGTGCGCCCGAAGAACCACCCGATACGGTAGCTCTCCCACGTCGTCGGCAAATAGCAATAGATGCCGCCGAGCACGATGAACACGCTCAGACAAAACCGTATGGTGCAGCTCATTCATCCTCTGCCGACCGAGGTTTCAACTCTGATGGCTTTGTTGTAGGCGACGTCTCTTCTAAAAAAGCGTTGCGCAACAAGATATGGGGGAAAAAAGGCGCATAAGCAGAACTGCAGCAAATAATGTGCCCGGATATGCGAGATAGGGAGTAACGGAAGGCGCTGCGATCAACCCCATATCGCCTCTATATCTAAATTTTGCTGCACTGTCTCTTTTATCAGGTGTTTCTTCCGATCGTCGAAGGGATCAATACGTGCTGCAAGCCGCTCGACGCGTTCGGCTGCCGTGAGCGTATCCAAGTGGACGAGAATCACGCTAACGCCGAGTTCTTGTGCCCTTGCAATGACGTGGTTAGCTGGATACAGCCCCCCCGTGAGTACAAGACACGATGTGGAGGTAGATAACGCAGCCAGCTGCAAGTCCGCTCGGTCACCCCCCGTTATGACGGCTTTTCCTGGAACCCTCCTAAAGTACTTAAGCGCGGACTCTGGCGTCATCGCTCCGATGAGCACATTTTCAATTAACAGGTCCGATCCCTCAACTAGTACCTCTCCTCCCAGCTCTTCAGCGATCTCATATGCATGGAGCGCCTTTAGCTCCTTGATGAACGGAATCGATCCTACGATATTGATCCCTCGTTTAATCATATAGTTCTCAAAGCCAGGATCTTGTGACTGGTTAAGCACGACTCCCTTAAGCTTGACTTTCAGCCTTTCTAGAAGGAGCTTTATCATGGCAACCTTATCAAGCGAGTATATATCGGTCACAACAAGGATCTCGGTGTTGAGCTCCCGAGCAAGCTGGATACTCGAGATGTTGTGGATGAACCCGGTGCTTATGTCCTTCGTTCCTTCGATCAGGATCGCCTCTTTGTCGTGACAAATACGATTCAATCCACATACAATGTCCTCGGCTTTGAGGCCTTTGAAGATATTGTATGTAAAAGGCGAGAGCAACGATTCATCCTCCAAGTTGAGAACGTGTCTCATCAAATAGGCATCTTCTTCGATGAGTTTTCCGTCGATTGTAATTAAATTTTCACGAATAGGTTTGTAGAATCCCAAAGCTCCTTTAAAGTTTAAAGCAAGGCCTAGTGTAACTATAGTCTTGCCAGATCCTCCAGATACCGAACTTACCATAAGCTTCGGTACGTCGCATTCAACACGCACGTTCCTTACCTCCCGTTTTCAAACTGCATTGATTCTCACCCTTGTATGACCACAAGTGCATCCACCGCGTAACACCCATCTTCTTGCACGATTAACGGATTAATTTCTACCTCTTGTATCTCTGTGAAGTCTTGGCTGATCTGACTTACACGCAAGATAGCATCGGCTAGGGCGTCGATGTCGAGCGCTTTTCTCCCGCGTGCTCCTAAGAGGATGGGGTAGGACTTGATCTCAGAAATCATTTCCTTTGCTTCGGCAAACGTGATCGGAGCTATACGATGGGATACGTCTTTTAAGACCTCGACATAAAGGCCACCTAACCCGAAGGTCACGAATGGCCCGAACTGCGGATCGCACGTCGCGCCGATGATCACCTCCTCGCCTTGCACCATCTCTTGGACGATCACCCCGTTGATCCTTGCCTGTGGCATCCTTCTATTTACGTTGGCATAAATCTGATCGAACGCATTCTTAGCCGCTTTATCCGAGCTTATCCCTGTGACAACGCCTCCAACATCTGTCTTATGTGAGATATCAGGTGAACTCACCTTCATGACGACGGGATAGCCAATCTCATGCGACGCTTGGACAACTTTGTCTCGCGTTGTGACGAGTCTTTCCCGTGGTGCTTTGACCCCGTACGCGCGGAGGATATCTCTACCCTCCTCCTCTGTTAGAGATGTTCGCCTGTCTTTTTGGACGTTTTTGATCCGCAAGGACACAGCACGCTTCCGACCGATGATGTGCGGGGCTTGTCGTGCCTCCTCAGACGTTCTGATTTCCCTAAATCGAACAAGGTTATGAGCAGCCCTGATCGCTGTTTCTGGGCTTGCAAAATTTGCCACGCTTCCGTGCTTCAATAATTCAGTAGCGGTACTGAGTTCTTTCCCTCCGATAAAGGATGTGATAATGGGCTTTTTAGCATGAGCAGAGAGCTCCAAGGTGCTTGTTGCAGTCTTTTCAGGCTCAGTCATTGCTTGGGGGGTGAGCAGTACAACGACAACGCCTACGTTCTCATCGTTCAACACGGTCTCCAGGGTGTCGACGTACCGCTGTGGAGGCGCATCTCCTAGAATGTCGACTGGATTGTAGATGTTGCTCTCTGGTGGAAGTCTCCTTTTGAGCATTTCTATGGTGTCGAAGGTGAAGTTGGCAAGCGGTAGCTGATACTTAGCACAGGCATCACTTGCCAACACGCCAGGACCGCCAGCGTTTGTGATAATCGCCACCGTTGACAGCTTGGGAATTTCACAATGCGAAAAAATCTTGGCGGCATCAAAGAATTCGTCGATAGAATCGACTCGCATTACACCAGACTGCTTAAACGCTGCATCGTATGTTGCATCTGAGCCTGCTAACGCACCAGTATGCGATGAGGCGGCCTTGGCGCCAACATCGGTTCTGCCCGACTTAAGCGCGATTATTGGTCTCAGCTTTGATGTCTCACTGGCTATTCGCATGAACTCGCGACCGTTGTCAATCCCCTCAATGTAAAGCGCAACAATGCGTGTTGATGAATGACGAGTAATATAGTCTAATAGCTCGGCCTCCGTTATATCCACCTTATTGCCTACGCTCACGAACTTATCAAATCCAAGGCCTTCAGTAGCTGCCCAGTCGAGAAAAGACGTGCAAAGAGCGCCACTTTGTGATATCAAAGAAATAACGCCCTTATCTGGATATTCGCTAGCAAAAGACGCATTCATGCGTGCGCCCGTGCTTATAATGCCAAGGCAGTTGGGACCGACAATCCTGATACCGTATTTCCGAGATATCTCTTTGATCTGGCCCTCAAGTCGCCCGCCCTCTATTCCTGCTTCTCTAAACCCTGCTGATATAACAATGGCAGCTTTAATACCGATTCGCCCTGCCTCTTCTAAGACGGATGGAACGACTCTCGCCGGCACTGCTACGACCGCGAGGTCCACCTTCTTTATTGTGGGATAAGCTTTTAACCCGAGAATCTCCGTCGCATTTGGGTTGACTGGAACGATCTCCCCTTCGAATCCTGCATCAATCAGATTTTTTAATACCGAGTGGCCGACCTTGCCCTCTTCACGAGCAGCACCAACGACAGCTATCGACTTCGGATAAAAAAAGTCATCCATCGTACTGTTTCAAGCGTTCTCGAGCCTAATAAACGTAACTCGTCGATTGAGCAACTCCATGGTAAGCAATCTTGATTATAACGTTGTGCCGTAATAGGATACTCGAATGTTTTATATACACACTTGTGAATAGAGCTTGTCGAATAACTTGAGGGAACTAACATGCACCAATCACCCGTTAAGATCGCGTTCCTGTGTCTTTTTTTCATCGCCGCTCTTTTGACTACGAGCATCGCAGTAATACCATCGTCTGCAACAACGTTGCTACAGCTAGAACCAACTACTGTCAATTCAGGCGATAAGGTGATTGTCTCAGCCAACCTTGCGAAAAATGGAAGCACCGTCCAGCTATCTTACTACGTCGATGTAAACAAGAACGGAAAGGACGATGATGGCGGCTCGTGGATTAAGGTCGCTAACGTTACTGACGGGGGCGCAAACGATAATGGCAATGCGACCAATGGATACATCTTCTTTTCCTGGATGACCCCTCAGCTCGCTCCGGGACAATATCTATTCAAAGTGGAGGATCCAAATGGACCTACCAGAACAACGCCCTTCACGGTTGTAAGTTCGCCATTGCGTTTAAATCCGACAGTTTATGGACCAAACAGCAAATCAGACAAAGGTCGTGTGGTTCCGGGCAGCGCGTTTTCTGTTATCGCACAGCCGACTGGGAATTGCCGAATCTGCCATACCTCCGATAATCCTACACGTGACTATCCAGGCGTAAATTAGACCGCTACCACTATGCTGTTTTCAGCTGACTTAAGCCATATTACTGGATACTCTGGTGATACCAATGTACCCCCAAGTGACATTCATCATCTGGAGGTTGACTGGGCTGGACTTAACGCCGGAAAAACGCTAGCAGATAATCAAACGTTAAGTGTTACGATAACGGGAACTAATACAGCTGGCAATTTCACAACTCAGTCCATCGCATATGCGGGTGTTAACAAAGCTGTAAATATCCCGCCAAAGGAATCATCGAGCGGAAATCTGCTCGCTGGGACTGGTTTAGCTCAGAGCAATACGACTCAATCAGGAGCGAGTCAGAAGGGTCAAAGTAATCCGTTGCCAGGATTCGAAGCGATATTCGCTATTGCTGGGTTAACAGCTGCAGCGTATTTGATTAGCAGAAAACGGTAAACCACTTGCACTAG
>JAJRBK010000008.1 GCA_028679495.1 Methanobacteriota archaeon | reverse complement strand
TCGGATCTCCTCCGAGCGCCATGATCTTCTTGGAGATGTACTCCATATGGTCCATCTCTGCTTTTGAGAAGCTACTGAGCTCACCGGCAAGCGCATCTCGGAATGGTCCCATAATCTCGTAAAAGTGATGTAAGTACTGCACGATCGCGCCAATTTCCAAACTCAGTGCTTTGTCTAACCCGTCAATGAGTTCTTGTTTTTCAACCAAGTGATCACATTCCAACACAACTCTTTCCTGTTTAAACGTTTTTTAGACGAAATAACGAGTATGTGCCCTTTTAGGGCTGGTTTGGGCGGGACTTCTTCGGTTATGGCCTGGCCTTCTTCGCATATCGTCTTCTCAATCCGATATCCAATCGTCTCAGAGTAGCGTACCTCGAACTGCTGATTGATCGTATGTTATGTCTTCAGACCCAGCAGATCGGATAACGCCTCGATACTTCGCTCACTTTCGACCAGACGAGGGGGTATGCTCCGTTCAATGAATCCTTGGACGCCTAAGAGCTGTTCGCACTTTTGTGAGAGCGCCTGCCCGATCCTCCCATTTTTCATGGCCCGTCCCTCGCTTATGCGCACTGCGCTTCTCAACAGCCCGCTTCGCGTGCAATCACCCACAACGATGACAAGGTTATCTGCTGAAGCGCGCTGCTTGGCGTGCGCATTATGCGGATATTGTCTCAAACACTGGGTGACCTGCTTCGGAGCGAGGGTGTTAAAATCTATGACACGCTCGACGGTGAGGTATCCAATCAGGTACAGACCCCCCATAACAGGTCTGTGAACGGGTTGTAATCCTGCATAAAAGGCGAGAATATCTCCTTTTTGCAGCCGAAGAAGATAGCGACGCTTTGTCGATGCATCGCCGTACGTGCATGTCACAAACTCAGGATCATCGTGGGGCTTGCAGGAGCCAACGCGCGGCGGCAGGTACGTGGCAAGAGGGCAGCCGTTCCACCCGATCATCGTGCAGTACGTGCGTTCCTCACGAGACGTTGTATCCCACTCCGACGGCGGTATATAGAGGAACGAACCGTCGCTAAAGAGGGGCGCCAATGCGCCGTCGGTCCCTTTATCCATGCCAACGCGCAGGAGCATTGCCTTCATTGCCGCCGCACCATATAGAAGGCGATGCATAAAAACGATGCCCACCGTGCCGGTGGATGGAAGCGATCCGATTCATAGGTTTAAAGGAGACAGACCAAAGGGAAAGTATCTTATTGCCTGTGATTCGTGGCTTAAGCATCGTTTAATCTGCAGAGATCGCTCGTGTCGCATTCAAGGCCGCAGGAGAGCAGATTGAGACAGAACTTAAGTAGGATGCGTGCTACCTGCACCACACGCCTTCGTTTATCCTCTCTTGCTTCTCCTTAATCTTTTCTTTTCCGTGCGCACCCTGCCCTATCGTCGTTACTCTTTCTGGGTGCGTCTGCCCGTACTCTTGGGACGCGTGTAATCGTATCCGGATGTGTGTGTAATGCACATCACGCAGATGTTGTCGTGCATAATCTAGCAGTCACGCATCATTCACGCGATCGTGCAAGTAATCGCATGCCTCGTAGCTCTGTGAGCGCAACCACTTCAACGTCTCAACGTCTCAACAGCCCTCATGGTAGTTATTCGTGCAGTCCGCTATCCCCAAGATGAGTTCATCGACGGGCACATAATCATGAGTCATACTCTTAACGCTGTCCTGCCTCGTGCTCCGACAGCTCTTGTATCCGCTCTTCTGCAGGGATGGCTTGTGACCACGCGTTCTCAAACGAGGTAAGGAGGTACTCTGCATACGTAGGGTCATCGCTCCAAAAGGCGACAAGGGGGGTATCAAGCGTGTATTCGTCGATGCCGATGTTTATGGCGCTAAGGCTCTGCTGCCTATCGCCAACCATCATAAAGAATTCGTAGTGAAGGTCGCTATGGCGCAGGTCTTCACCGATGGCCAGTCGTGTGCGCGTCTCTTCAACGTTCGCGGGCGATACGGTCGTGATGCCTCGTAGCACCCCGCCGTTTTGTATGAACCGCCTGGCGTTCTCCACGGAATCGAAGGTGCCGGCGATGGATAACACGGAAGGGGGGGAGAGGAAGGCAATCTCATGCTTAGCTGATTCAAATATCTCTGCAATCACTGCTATCCCGTCTTCAACGCCGTTGATGACAGTTCCGCCTGGGGACATAATGCACGAGTATACAACGCAAGCATATAAATAGGTGCGTAACAGCGTAGAGTCACTCGGTCGTTCGAAAAAGAGGGCGGTTATTATTAAGACGCAGCCATGTAGTAATGCTACTAGCGGTCGGCCTGTGGGGGGCCTTGCTCCAACAACTCTTGTATTCGTTGTTCTGCTGACACAGACCGTTGCCACAACATGTCGAAGGTGGATGTGAGGTATTGTCCATAGGTGTGATCGTCGGTCCATAACGCTAGTAAAGCTACCGGAGCTATCAAAGTTCAGACAACCAATGGACCCCTTCTCTCTATAAGCAGGTTTTGGACGGTTAACAACGCACAAAGCATGATGCCTAGAAGCACGATTAGTCCCCAAAACTCGTTAGTTTGCCACGCATAGCTTGACGGGTTGTCTTCTTAGTTAAATACCTACGTGACACAAAAAAATTGCACATGCTGAACATACACAGTGTAATTAATATACCACCTCTACAAACGCAGTCAGTATGGGCATCCCGACACCATGCTGTGGGTGTATAATGGGAAAGATTGAGGATGCGTGGGCACGGTTTGACCATCCGTACTGCAAACCGTGTTCAACGAAGCGTCTTGCGAGTGCTATCAACTGGGAGCGGTTTCAGTATTGCTATGCGCAGTGGCGTGACACTTATCCGCATAAGGCAGCCAAAATTGACATCGATATTGTTATCTACCGGCGTCACGTGGAGGACAAAGCTGCGCTTTAGAAGCGGTAACCGTTGAGCGAAGCAGACACGCAGCTACGGCTGTGATAGGACAGTGACAAGCACCATTAAACAACCGTTAGATGACGACATCTCTTTAGCTAACAGAACAAAAAGAAAAGAATGAAGTAGGCGCCAAGCGACTTACCATCCAGGCAGACGGGACGCCATTCGTTGAGATGATTAGCGAAGACACCCTGCCCTGCCTCGGTTACGCATCGTTTCTAGATAATGCCTCCCGATTATCGTAAAGATCAAAAATGCTAAGCGAGACATCACTGCCCGCGCGGAAGACATCAATCAGCGTCCATCCTTCCCGCAATTATAGGTGCGCAGTAATGGCGTGCCGTTACATCCCGCTCACAGCCATAGCACATCGAGTCCTGTGAACTATATGCTTTGCTAACACGAACCGCGTTGACTCGTTCATCGTGCTTTCGCTGATGATTCCGCGCGCACGTTTCCGCAGATCCCTTGAAGCTTGCCACCTTACGACAGAGTCGCTGATTTGAAGCCGATCGGGCCGTTCTTTTGCTTTATAAAGCGTTTGGCTAGCCTCAAAAACAGGAGAAGGCACCGAGGATGGTGTCACCCGTGGGTCAAAGGCTAGGTAGGTGTGACGTAAAACAATATGCTGCCTCGGTGCGCACTAGTAAATGTTCGCTCACTTCATAAACTTATGTAGCAACAATTTTGTGTTGCTCGCCGTACAGCTTTAAGCAGAGGGCTCCTCGTCGTGCAATGCGTCGATTACCAGCATCTGGCTGTTAAATATGGCATCAGGCCATTTGAACACGGAAATTGGAAATATGCGTGCAGTTTGCCTCTTTTCAAGTCTGAGCTCAAAGCAACTTGAAGCAAAGAGTGGTTCAAGTTAAGTGTGTCAGAAGACGAGAGTCGAAATGCAACTTCTTCACGTATTACGATCTGGCAGAGATGCAGAACGGTATATCGCGGTCGCGTTTAAATAAAGACCAAGATCGCACCAATACCGACTACTACTAAAACAATAACCATGACGAGTGATGTGACTAGAATCACACGTCTCTCGTGTGCCGTCATCTTTGACTTCGGCTTCCTCTGTTTTCGCTCCCTGCTTTTCTTCCTCGTAGTCAGGATAAGGTAAAGACAAAGAGCGATAAAACTGCCCACGACAAGACCCAGAATAAGCTCGTCCATATAACAACCTGATTGAGTAGTTGAGGGCTAATACCCTCATTCTACTTGAGACTTCCGCTTGCGCGGACGACGACAGCCCGGCACTTATTGAAATGCCCTACGTTTGCATGAGAGCTGAAACGCTTGTACGTCTCCAAGAGGAGTACAAACGCTCGCAAACAGAGCACCGCAGACTAAATCTCGGACTTTGAGGTCGTTAGGTTAGACAGCGATAAGTATCGAGAGTCGAGCTTTCGGGTGGGTAAGCTCTACCTAGCGGTGTCAAATACATACTACTTCCGCATCTCTCTCCTACGCTGAGGGGCAGATGTTACGTTAACGTGGCGTACAGTTTATGTAGAGCTTCGATCAGATTAGGAGATTAACCGACGGGATGAAAACAATGCACGCTGGGCGTTTGTGAATGACCCCGAAAGTCGCTGCGCTAATCGCTATCGTAGGGATCGCCGTGATCGTCGGCGCTTTAGTGCTCGATAGCGCCTTCTATAAGCCTCCAATGGGAACTACCGGCCAATATGACGTTAAGCGTGCTTTTCCTTATCTGCATTTCACGAACCCCGTTGGCATCTACAATGCGGGCAACGGAAGTAACCAGCTTTTCGTTGTTGAGCAGGCCGGTACTATCAAGGTTTTTGAGAACGGTGAGAACGTCAGCACTACCTCAACTTTTTTGGACCTCACTGATCGTGTGCGCTCCGGTGGCGAGCTAGGCTTGCTGGGGCTGGCATTTCACCCACATTTCAACGAAAACGGCTATTTTTACGTTTACTACACTGCTGATAATCCACTTCGTTCAGTCGTCTCACGCTTTTCGGTATCACACGCCAACGGCGCCCAAGCAGACAAAAGCAGCGAGACAATTGTGCTGCAAGTCGGGCAGCCCTTTACGAACCATAACGGTGGACAGATCGCTTTTGGACCAGAGGGGTACCTGTACATCGCATTGGGCGATGGAGGGGGGGAGGGCGATCCGCTGGGCAACGGGCAAAATCGTTCAACGCTGCTCGGCTCCATCCTACGCGTCGACGTGGACGTTACGTCGAATGGCTTAAACTACAGCATTCCACGCGATAATCCGTTTGTTGGCAATACAAAAGGGTATCGAGAAGAGATTTATGCCTATGGTCTGCGCAACCCATGGCGGTTCAGCTTTGATCCGATCACAAACCGTCTGTGGGCCGGCGACGTTGGTCAAAACAGGATGGAAGAGATCGACATCATTGAGAACGGCAAGAACTATGGCTGGAACATAATGGAGGGAAGCCTCTGCTATTCTCCCCCTTCAGGATGTAATCAAACCGGGCTTACGCTGCCAATCTGGGAGTATGATCATAGCCTCGGCGACGCCGTTACTGGTGGGTTCGTCTATAGAGGCTCAGCGCTCCCCGATCTCGTAGGCGCCTATGTCTATGGAGACTATGGATCGGGCAGAATATGGGCGCTTCGGTACAACGACACCGGCGCGCCGTTAAATATCGCGCTTGCAGACACGAGCCTGCAGATCCCGTCCTTTGGTATCGACCAGCGAAACGAGCTTTACATCTGTGCTTTTGATGGCAACATCTACCAATTGCACGCTATCTAGAGCGTAACAAGCTCACCTCACGTTAGAGGCTAAACCAAAACTGACGCTGGTCTACAGATGGGATCTTTACACGCGTGCACATATTATTACCTCGTCTGTGCCGTCTCAAGAAGGCTGCTTTTCGGAATTGGAGTCAGAAGCAGCGCGAAAAGAATCAGCAAGCAAAGCCTAAGCCGTCACAAAGTGCGAGCGCCGCAGATGAAATACGGAAGTTTGCGCTACTGCGGGACGATGGGCTTATCACGAATGATGAATTCGAGGAACAAAAGGCTGGTTGCTCAAAAGGTCTTAGACACATTGAAAAGAGTGCCTCGGCGCCCCAACGCTCACTTGCATAAACTTTATAATTCGCGCCCTTTAGATCACAACAAGAACTGCTAACGCTTTTCTGGCGACGTGATTCTGAGACCGCTTT
>JAJRBK010000033.1 GCA_028679495.1 Methanobacteriota archaeon | reverse complement strand
TGCTCCGTACGCCCATCTCCTTGAGTTTTTTTATTGCTTGTTTTGACTCAGGTCTAACGACGTCAGCGAGCGCGATGGCGCCTTCGACGGTGCCCTCAACGACGACGAACACCACCGTCTTGCCCTGAGCGGTCAAGCGCTCTATCCGCTCATCAGTGACGGCTAAGGCGTTTTCTTCGAGGTATCCGGGACTCACCACCTGCACGGCACTGCCGTTCACCATACCTGCGACGCCTCTTCCGGGCAGCGCTCTAAATGATTCGACGTGCAGCGTGCTTGCTGAGGCAGACGTGGCAATCGCCCGCGCAATAGGGTGTTCAGAACGTCCTTCGAGCGCTGCTGCATAGTTCAAAACGGTCTCCTCATCCGTTTCGGCGTTTATGGGAATGACATCCGTCACGCCAAAGCGTCCCTCAGTCAGTGTCCCCGTCTTGTCGAAGATGATCGCTTGTATGTTTCGCGCCCGCTCGAACGCGGTCCGATTTCTAACAAGGAGTCCGTTTTGAGCTCCAAGTGCGGTCGAAACGGCGACGACGAGCGGTATAGCAAGGCCTAACGCGTGCGGACACGCGATGACCATCACCGTAACGGCCCGCTCGAGGCTAAAGTCGACGCTCGCGCCGGAAAAAAGCTGCCATACGAGAAATGTGATCCCGCCACCGGCTAGGGCAATAATTACAAGTGCGAGGGCCGCGCGGTCCGCGAGATCTTGCGTTCTCGACTTACTTTGCTGCGCCTCATTTGTGAGTTCGATTACCTGTGAGAGAAAGGAGTCCTTGCCCGTCTTTGTGACCGCCACCGTCACCGATCCGTCTCCGTTGATAGCTCCACCGATGACCGTTGCACCGGGGTTTTTGGCCACCGGCCTTGACTCTCCGGTGAGCATCGACTCGTCGACCGAGGTCTCTCCTTCGATGACCGCACCGTCCGCAGGAACCTTCTCGCCCGGCTTGACTAAGACGTGATCTCCGACGACTAGCGCGTGTAAGGGCACCTCACGCACTTGCCCGTCGGAAAACACCTTATGGGCGGCAGAAGGCATTAGCTTCGCGAGGTCATCAAGAGCTTGCGACGCCCCTAGAACCGAGCGCATCTCAATCCAGTGGCCGAGGAGCATGATATCGATCAGGGTACTAAGCTCCCAGAAGAGAACGCTGCCACTTAAGCCGAACGTGACCGCCGCACTGTAGAGGTAAGCTGTGGAGATAGCGACCGCTATGAGCGTCATCATTCCAGGCAAGCGTGCACGAAGCTCGCTGATGATTCCTTTTAAGAAGGGGTAGCCACCGTAAAAGTAAACAAATGATGCAAGGATGAAGAGCAGGTACTGATCGCCGGGGAAACGAAGCGCCCCATCTAACCCTGTAAACGACTGGATAGAAGGCGAGAGAATTAGAATGGGTATAGTGACAATAAGCGAGATCCAGAACCTTCGCCGAAAATCGGCTATCTGATGCCCAGCGTGGCGGGAGTATGATGACGGTTTCCCCGGCGACAGAGGCGGGTGAGTGGCGTGGGTGTCGATGTCGGCGTGATTATGGCTTTCTCCCTGCATCGGCTCGTGTCCATGTCCGCTGTGCATCTCTTCATTATTCATTTGGTTATCGCCTATCTGCTAGCATTTTGTTCGTGCGTTTATAGCTTTCTCGCTCTTCTCGTGGAAATTAACGAGCGAGGGCTGAGCCACATACCGATTAAATTGGTTGCATTTATGTTTGTGCTCGATATCAGACACGCTAGTTCGCGCCGGCAGTGTGAGTTCTATCTAGCTCGGCTGGGTTTACAAGAAGAATGGTCAGCCTTTTTTATGCTCGCGCAAATCGCGGGCAACTCTTAATCCCGCACTGCTAAATGCTCTTTCATAAACTATCACAATCGCGCTAAAGTGCCGCTCTTCATCTCAGGCGTGATGATCTGGAACCGGAAAAAACCATGAACGAAGAATTAGAACATAAAAGCGAAGAGGTGACGTGGGATGTCGATGGTATCAAGGTCTATGCGACTATAACGCATCCTGCCGGTATGCGCCGTCATCCTGCCATCGTCTTTGTTGCTGGTAGCGGGCCAACTGACCGAGACTGGTGCTCACCGCTATTGCCGGGAACCAACGGCAGTGCTCGGCTCCTTGCTAACGCCCTTACTGAAAAGGGATTCGTTACGCTGCGATATGACAAACGCGCTGCAGGGCCGCACGTGCGTGAAAACCTCCAACGGCTTGTCGGTAAGATGAGCATGCAGGGGCATCTCGATGAGCTTGTCGGTGCTGTCACCACGCTCGTGTCGGTACCTGACGTGGATGCCTCGCGTTTGTTTGTTTTAACGAGCAGCGAGGGCGCCATACACGCGCTGAACTATCAAACGCGGACAACCTCTCGTCTATTCAAAGGTCTTGTCTTGACCGGTGCTCCTGGCCGTCCGATCGGCCTTGTGGCACGGGATCAGGTGCTGGCGCAAGTCATGTCGCTCGCTGACGGAGATGAAATAATGAAACGCTACGATGCTTGCATTGCGGCGTTCGTTGCTGGCAAACCGATGGTGCCTGATCCATCCCTGCCAGTAGGCATAAAAACCCTCTTAGCCAGCTTAGTTGTCCCAACAAACTTGCCGTTCGCTCGCGAGCTGTGGCTGAAAAATCCGGCCCTCCTCGTATCTCGTGTGTCGGAGCCAATGCTGGTTCTTATCGGTAAGAAGGATATTCAAACCGACTGGCGTGCCGATGGAGATGCGCTGCAAAAAGCCACCGCTAAGAATGGCAACGCAACCTTCGTTTTCCCGGAAAACGCCGATCACGTGCTCAAGTACGAACCTCGACCTCGAGAAAAGCTCGTAGCTGCTGAAGTAGCGGCGCGTTACAATGCTGAGGATCGTGTTTTAGATTCCGATGCCCTTTCCGTCATTACAGATTGGTTGGTTGCCAGATTTCAGTGAACGAGCCTCAACTCACTTCAGAGCTTACATCGACCTGTCCACCGAGAGACGAGGCTGCACACGAGGTCACTTCATGTGCTGAAACAAGAAATCCGTTATTGCCTCGAATGGTCTTACCACTACGTATGCGTGGTGCCTGAGCCTCCGCTTTAGCAAGAACGAGATTTGACCCTTAACGATGGCGAACTTCATCTTGGTCTCCGAGAAATCGGCGTCAAAGATGCAGATGTGCTCTAAGAAACCGCTTTCGGGCGGCCTCCACGATTTATTGATACGGTCTTTTACCCGTTCGTGCAACGCCGTATTCGGCAGCGGATACGGCATGGTGAAAGAGAGGTAATCAAGGGGAAGTGAGGAGGCGAATCGAAGCGTGTCAAGCACCGTTTCGTTCGTCTCACCCGGATAACACACGATAAAGAATGCGCCTACGTTGAGCCCTGCCTCTTGCGCGAAAGTTATCGCGGCCCGTGCTTGGCTAACGGTGATGCGCTTGTTCATGAGTTTCAAAATAGTATCATTGCCAGATTCTATTCCAAAGAAGACGCGACGGCAACCTGCATTCTTCATCGCCGAGGCGAGTTCACGACTCATTGAATCTACCCGACCGAGGCACTCCCAAGCGACAGATAACCCCCGGCGTTTTATTTCAGCACATATGTCGAGCAGCCGCTCTCGGTTGAACGTAAAGACATCATCAGCGAAGTGAATGTAGTCGTACCCCAACGAGAGTGCTTGTTCTACTTCGTCAACGACGTTCGCCGCTGACCGCTCCCGATACGAAACTCCAAAGACGGCGTTACTGCAGAATTCGCACCGAAAGGGGCACCCTCGCGTGGTAATCACCGTCGTCTTACTATATCCAAACGTCTTACGTCCATACTGGACATACTGGTCGTTAGGGAGCAGCTGACGCGCTGGAAAAGGAAGCTCATCAAGGTTCGTTACGAGTGGGCGTGGCGAGGCTACTCTGACGTGTCTAGGAAGACTTTGAGCGTTCCCTTCCTCACTCGCGTTGTTGCGATACGCAATTCCTGCGATGTCAGTGAACGTATCGCCCGCAGCATACGCACGCACGAGCTCGACCATAGTACGCTCCCCCTCTCCCATAACAACCACGTCGAAGTCATCCAAGAACGCCTGCGGATCACACGATGGGAGAGGGCCGCCTGCCACTAGCAATCTCGTACGTGAGCGCAGATGCCGTGCAAACGTAACGCTCTCTTCCTGCATCGTTATCATACTATAAATCCCAACCACTTCGGCCTCGGTGCGTACCGCGTGGTCGAGCGCTGCGTTCTGCGTCATGAACGTGCAATCCAGAATATCCACATCGTGTCCAGCGCGCTGCAGACTTGCGGCAACGTAACAGATTCCGAGTGGGGGGAAACGAAATATCGACCGACTGTTCTTGGGTTTGAAATACGGATAAATGAGGAGAACGTGCGTCATGTTGCCTCGCGTATCGTAATTTCGTACTCAAAGTCGACGCAGCGTGGCGGGATAACGTAAGCGACACCCGTCCAGGAGAGTCGTCCTTGCACCACTTCTCTTCCCCGGTACATTGTCGATTGAGCGACGCTCGGAAAGGCGAGGCTGATGTTATGACGGGAGTCGCTGATCGTAACGTAGTCGGCATCGGTCTCTTCCCACGTTCCAATCTCCTTACCGACGCGGTCTCCGTTAGCATCGCTGTAGCGATCGAATAAGCTCCCGTCTAGCTCGTTAAGAAGGATCATTTCAGAGCATCCGGTCTTGTTCAAGCGGCTTGCATCAGCACGTATGTGGAGTCCGCTTTGGCGACGGTCGAAGGTGTAAGCAACGCGTACGCTTCCGGCAGAAGGCGCCGTTTCGAACGTCGTGCCCAGTCCCCACGTAAATCGGAGCGCTTGGTTACCGTACTCTAAAAGATCGCGTGAGATAGGGACTGTCTTGTGCAGGCTTGCAAACCATTCCTTAAGCCTGTAGAAGGCATCATTCTGTATGCGCTTGCCACTTTTCAATGTGACGCGCT
>JAJRBK010000032.1 GCA_028679495.1 Methanobacteriota archaeon | reverse complement strand
GAGCTGATGCTCAACGAGTCGACGCCGCTCCATCTCATCGGGCAAGAAATCACGCGTTCCACGCGGCCTTGCGAGCGGCAATTTCAGACGCTTGTTGGTGTCCGGAAGTTTCACGCTTGTCCTCCCTTCTTGCTGTCTTAAATGCGCTAAGCCATAAAATGAACGGACCATACGTATTTAATGGCACCGGCATCGCTTACCGCACGATACGTCACAGAAGCTTCAACTATCCGCCGACGTTCTGACGCTCGTATACCGGTGCGGTTGCGCTCGAGGTTTTTGCTACCGCACATTTAATACACTAGCTGTGGCACATGAATGCCCATGCTCTCGCTAGGACGAATCCTCGACAAATTCCACCAAGGCGACATTACGAAAGACCAAGCAGAACGTCTCATCTTACGCGCTATTAGGGTCGATGGCTTTGAACGGGTTGCCGATATAGCAAAGCTTGACACGGGGCGAGCGCATCGCACCGGTGCACCTGAAGTCATCCTAGCGGAAGGAAAAAGCACTACAGATCTTACTGCTATCATCGAAGCACAGCTGCGCGCAGAAGGAAGAGCCATACTCACGAGGGTATCAGATGAACAGCTAAGAGCGCTCAAGCGCTTCGACATTCAATGGCACGAGAAGGCGCGCATAGCAACGATAGGACACAGCAGACCAATCGAGGGTAAGCGCGGGGTCGTTGGAATCGTTTGTGCCGGTACAGCCGATGTACGCGTCGCAGAAGAGGCGCGAATTATTGCTGAGGAGTTTGGCTGCGGGACAATCGAGGCCTACGACGTCGGCGTTGCTGGCATTCATCGGTTGTACCCAGAGTTGCCTAAACTGCTTGACGCTGATGTGCTCGTCGTCGTCGCAGGCAGAGAGGGGACACTCCCAACGGTAATTGCCGGCTTGACTGACATTCCTGTGATTGGGGTGCCTGTTTCAACTGGGTACGGATTCGGAGGGCAGGGAAAAGCGGCCCTTCTTGCAATGTTACAATCATGCTCAGTGTTGGCGGTGGTCAATATCGATGCGGGGTTCGTTGCAGGCGCTTTTGCTGCGAAAATTGCCCGGCGGATTGCATAATCGCCGAATCCGTCCTCGTCAAAGTTTGAGATCTCAACACATCGGCTTATTACGTATTCTTTTTACCGTAGAAGGAGTTCTATCCTTTCTTTGATCTCTTCAAGGTTTTCCGTTTCAAACCCAAAATACTCTACAAAAGCCTTTGTCGTACGAAGCATGCGCGTTCTTCCGTGCGGCGCCGTCACGATGAGCTTGCGCGCTTCAAGCTCGTGGACGTGACCGTACGCTTTGTTTCCCCTGATTTCCGCTACTTTAGATTGTGTAATTGGCTGATGATACGCAATAACGGCAAGCGTTCGAAGGACGGGCGTCTCAAGATCGCGCTGAGCGATCGCCCGAACGGCATCGGCGTACGAAGCCTTCACCTGCATGACGACATCATCACCGGTCTGAACGACCTCTATGGCACCTCTCTGCTGGTAGTCAGCGACAAGGGATGCGACAAGCTCCTCGATATCAGCGTCAGGACCGACGATGGATTCGAGCTCACCGAGAGTGAGCGGTCGTCCAGCGACAAACAGTGCGGCTTCAACGAGGTCTCGGTCATTCACAATTCATCAAAAAAAACGAACAGTGTTAAAGATCTTTGCATTTGATAAGGATATCACCGAATAACTCACGTTGCTCGAGCTGTATCTGTCGCCGGTTTGCCATAAACAACAAGGGAATATACGTTTGAACGATGGCCTCTGCGGTCGGGTGCGTGATCAGTTCGCTAAAAAGGACATGGTCATGTCCTTCAAAACGCCGCTTGAGCTCTTCGTGCACTCGTGCCACCTGCTTTTCGATATCTTCAGTATGAGCCACCGAGAGGGCGTCAAATCCCCCTTCACGCTGGTGCATCATGCGGCGTGCATCTGAGCGCTCCTTCCGCTTCGTGGCTTTCTTGAGCTCTTCAATAAGCTCTGAAAGCGTGACGCGCCGCTTTGCGTGCCGGCGGACCTTCGGCTTAAGCGCCGGAAAACACACATGAAGGTCATCTTCCTCGGGTGGAGTTTCGTCATCACCGTCAGGTTCCGCTGCCTCGAGAGCGTCGGATTTCATCCGAAGGAGAATTGAGGCGAAAAGGAGGGTTCTACTTGAAATACGCAGGTCGAGCTTTTCGAGCCGGGCAATGTGTGCCAAGAACTTATCGGTAACGTCGACGATGTCGATATCCCACGGATCGATTTCCCCTTTTTTTGCAAGCGATACTAAAATATCGATCGACCGTTCGTCATAACTCGCCGCTTCATTTACGCTCGTGACGTCACTCTCTTCGTTCGTCAATTGAGCTTCACCCCAGTGACACTTGAGATGTTGCCTTCCTGCATTGACACGCCGATGGTGCGGTTCGCCGCTTCAATCATGGGCTTTCGCAGCGAAACGACGATGAACTGCGCGTTTGCCGACAACTTTTTGATCATCCTCGCAACGCGCTCCGCGTTCGCGCCATCGAGAAACATGTCGATCTCGTCAAACAT
>JAJRBK010000031.1 GCA_028679495.1 Methanobacteriota archaeon | reverse complement strand
GGATTTGAACCCCTGCGAGGCGCGAGCCTCACCAGCTCTCGTTGAACCTAAACGGTACGCTCAAGGCTGGCGCCGTAGTCCACTTGGCTACCTCGGCCGAAGACCTTTTTTCCCTTCGCAAGAACACGCTTGCGGTAGGCAAGAATTGGCAAAATACCGCAGAGATCAGCCCTCTAATACGATCTCTATGTTGATGTCCTTTGGAACCTGTATTCTCATAAGCTGCCTTAAAGCTCTCTCATCAGCATCAAGATCGATAAGACGTTTATGCACTCGCATTTCCCAATGCTCCCACGTTGCTGTGCCTTCGCCATCCGGACTTTTTCTCGTCGGTACTCGCAGTCTTTTTGTCGGAAGAGGAACTGGGCCGGACAGATTCACGCCGGTTCTATCAGCTATGCTCTTCACTTGATCACAAACGTGGTCAAGCATCTCTGGACTCGTTCCTGACAGTCTTATCCTTGCCTTTTGCATTTCATCACTTGCTATCGCGCGACAATGTCGATGCACATGCCTGCTGCGATTGTCTGTCCCATGTCTCGAATTGCAAAGCGTCCTAGCTGTGGAATCTCTTTTACTTTTTCAATGACAAGGGGTTTTGTTGGTCGCACTTGGATGATTGCTGCGTCCCCTGTTTTTATGAAATCTGGATTCGCTTGCTTGACCTGTCCAGTGCGAGGGTCGAGTTTTGATTTGATCTCGGTAAACGTGCACGCTACCTGCGCTGTATGGCAGTGAAACACAGGAGTATAACCTGCAGTTATAGCGCTCGGATGCTGAAGAACAACGATCTGAGCCGTGAATTCTCGAGCTACGCTTGGTGGTGCATCTTGATGCCCAGTCACGTCACCTCGCTTGATATCCTTTTTCGACACACCACGGACGTTGAATCCGATGTTATCGCCAGGAGTCGCTTCTGGTATCTCTTCGTGATGCATTTCGATTGATTTGATCTCCCCGCGAACGTCTGCGGGCTCAAATATAACCTTATCCCCCTTTTTCATCCTGCCGGTTTCAACCCTGCCAACTGGTACCGTTCCTATCCCTGATATGGTGTACACGTCTTGTATAGGTAATCTTAGGGGCAGATTTACTGGTTTCTCGGGTACCTTGAACTTGTTAATCTCTTGCAGGAGTGTATCTCCTTTGTACCACGGTGTGTTATCACTCGGTTTAGTAACGTTGTCACCTTTGAAAGCTGAGACGGGAATGTACTGGATGTCTGCTTCCTTATAACCAACCGTCTTAAGTAGCTTACCTACTTCGTCTTTTACTTCGCCATATCTCTTTTCGCTGTAGTCAGCGGCATCCATTTTATTGATCGCTACGACTAGCTGATTTATTCCGAGAGTCCTAGCAAGGAAGACGTGTTCTTTCGTCTGGGCCATGACTCCGTCTGGCGCAGCAACCACAAGGATCGCAGCATCTGCTTGGGATGCACCTGTGATCATATTCTTCACAAAGTCCCGGTGACCAGGACAATCGACAATAGTGAAGTAGTAATTTTCAGTGTCAAAGCGTTGATGAGCTATGTCTATAGTGACTCCTCGCTCGCGCTCTTCCTTTAGTGAATCCATAACCCAAGCAAACTCAAAGGATCCCTTACCCTTCGCTTCTGCTTCTTTCTTGTATGACTCAATGATATGAGCGCCGACATTGCCAGTCTCGAACAGCAATCTGCCGACTAGCGTACTTTTCCCATGATCGACGTGGCCAATCATTGCCAGATTCAAGTGGGGCTTTTCAGCCATTTTTTCCTTTCCTCCTTTTTATCCTATGAAATCCTGTGGTTTTGGCAGCTCAGCCTTCAAGCCTTTTCTCTGCCTTATCTGTTTTACTATATCTGGTTGTAAGCTTTGCGCTAGCACTTCAAATCCCATAAATTCAGTGCTCCAAATGGCGCGACCCTCTGTAGCAGACCGTAAGTCACCGGCAAAACCGAACATTTCTGCCACCGGGGTTTTTCCAACCACAACAACGGTATCTCCTTCGGAATCGATATCAAGTATCTGGCCGCGCCTGCCTTGTATTTGCTGCGTGGCACTTCCCATCAGCGCCTGGGGCACACTTATATACACTTTCTGCATCGGCTCGAGTACAACATCTTTTGCCATCAATATAGCCGCAAAAATTGCTGATCGCACCGCTGGTATCACTTGAGCGGGCCCCCTGTGAACGGCGTCTTCATGCAACGTAACGTCGACTAATCGGACCTTGATGCCTTCACAGGGCTCTCTGGTGAGGGGGCCCGTTTTCATAGCTTCTCCAAACCCCTCAATAATTAACTCCATGGTCTCGCGCAGGTATTGGATCCCCTTGGTCATGTCCAGCAGCACGTTTGATTCAAAGACATCGACAAGATTCCTCGCCTCGTCCTTTTCTAGACCTGCTTCCATAAGTATCGCTCGTCGCTCTGTTTCAGGCATATTCATGCTGATGGTGCCCTCCTTCAGCACGTTAACCACATCGTGAGGCAGCGCGGTTACCTCGAAATAGAACCTATTGTGCCTGTTAGGAGATTTACCTTCCACAGGTCCAGCGGTACCTTGCACGGTCTCTCTGTAAACGACGATCGGCTCAGATGTTGTGATTTGAACGTTTTTGTCTCGCTCAATCTTATGAGCAATTATTTCTAGGTGTAACTCTCCCATTCCAGAGATCAAATGCTCGCCTGTTTCTTCGTTTATCGTCACTCTTAGCGTCGGATCTTCCTTAGAGACTTGCCTCAAGACTTCAACAAGCTTTGGCAGGTCCTTCATGTTCTTCGCCTCGACTGCAACCGTCACGACTGGCTCGCTTGCGTGTTTGATGCTCTCGAAAGGGGCAACGCCTTTCACGGACGAAACCGTGGATCCCACGATGGCGTCGCGCAGCCCGGTGACAGCTGCTATGTTGCCTGCAGGGATGCGTTCAACTTCTAAGCGTTCTGCGCCCATGAAAACACCGACTTGCTGGACGCGGTTCTTATTAGGCATGCCGGAGATAAAGAGCTCTTGCCCTCGTTCCAGCGATCCAGCAAAGAGCCTTCCTGTTGCAACCTCCCCTGCATGCGGATCTATAGAGATATCTGTCACCATAAATTGCACAGGCCCGTCCTGGTCGCAGGTAAGCATCGCCTTCCCTTCAGCGGAGTTCTTATCACCATGCCATATTACTGGGACTCTGCCTTCTTGGGCTTGTAACGGATTGGGCAGGTGTGTGATAACCATATTGAGCACGATTTCATGGAGCGGACTTCGATTAGCTAGCTCCTTTTGCTTATTTTGGGCGCAGTATTCATAAACGTCCTTAAAGGTCATCTTCGTTTGTTCCATTTGGGGCACGCTTAACGCCCAGTTGTAGAGCGCAGACCCGAATGCTACGGAGCCGTCATCGACCTTGGCTTTCCATCCCTCATTATACTTCTTTTCGTTCATCCCTTTGATCAGTTTGTTAACGTGATTGATCAAGTTGATGAACTTGTTCATCATTGCCTGCGGATCGAGCTTGAGTTCATTCACCAGCCTATCGACTTTGTTAATAAAAAGGATCGGTTTAACGTTCTCTTTAAGTGCTTGTCGCAGTACCGTTTCTGTCTGCGGCATGGTGCCCTCGACTGCATCGACTACAACAACAGCACCATCCACAGCCCTCATCGCACGCGTGACGTCCCCGCCAAAATCAACATGTCCAGGCGTATCAATCAAGTTGATAAGGTACTCGTCTCCATGGAACTCATGCACCATTGATACGTTTGCGGCATTAATGGTGATACCGCGGGCCTGTTCCTCCTCGTCAAAATCCATAAAGAGTTGTGTCCCCGCTAGTTCCTTGGAAATCATGCCGGCACCTGCTAACAGATTATCCGACAACGTTGTCTTGCCGTGATCGATATGCGCAACGATCCCGATGTTACGTATTTTCTCAGGTTGGTCCATAAGCGTTTTTACTCGCTCGACCATCTTCCTTCTGCTTCCCATTTATCTTATCCTACGACTGTTGTTGTTTTATCGTGCCGCCTTTGCCACTCGCTCTTTTTCTTCCTTTTTGCTTATGGAGAAACTACGCACGTCGTTCTTCGAAGCTGCAATAATCTCTGAGGCTAAGCAGTCTTCGAAAGGCCGTTTGCTTTTGAAGGCTGCTTTCTGAGCTCCTTGGGCGATATACATAAGCGCCAGATCAATACGCCGTTGGGAGGCCGTATCAACTGCCTTAGGAACAGATATGCCTCCATATTTCAATCGCACAGTCTCCTCTCGAGGTCCTGCATTTTCAATCGCTTCGACGAGAAGTTGAACAGGGTTCTGTCCTGTCCGCTTATTGATTATTTCAAAAGCCTTCCTCAGTGAATTGTAAGCGCTAAGCTTTTTACCGGTATTTTCTTCTCCACGCATTATCTTGTTAATTAGACGTTCAACTATTGACAAGTTCGATTTGTTGAACTGCTGATGCGCGTGCCGGCCGCCGGTATGGACTGTTGGTCTCTCGATTTGCGCGTAGCGCCTGACCCCAGGGTCTCCAACGTGAATATCGTTGAGCTCCCATTTTCCGAAAAGCAAGTGATTCTGTTCTGCGTCCATAATTCTACCTCACCGGCTTCTCTTTCCTGCCGCGGACCATTTCCTCGAGAGAAACGTTGTTGACCTTAATAACCTTGTACCTGACACCAGGGATATCACCCATTGAGCCCCCCATGCGGCCGCCGATACCTTCTATTGTGACTTCGTCGTGCTCATCAATAAAGTTGGTCGCTCCTACTCCTGGACAGAACGCAGTAATTTGTCTTCCATTTTTGATTATCTGAATGCGAACGCATTTTCGTATCGCTGAATTCGGTTGCTTTGCTTCAACGCCAACTTTTTCAAGAACGATCCCGCGTCCTTGTGGAGCGCCCTCTAATGGATCCGCTTTTTCGTCTAGGTGAAGCTCTCGACGGCTAAAATTTTTATCACTCCATCTAAGCTCTTTATGATCTTGTTTAAGTTTCCGTGCTGAGTATATGCCTCTTCCCATGGTAATCACACTTAAAAGGTTACTGGATAATCACGTCATCTAAGCCATAATGCCTTTGGGCAAGCACCTTTGCTTTCTGTATATTTCTGCCGTTCTTGCCGATTGCAATACCACGGTCTTTAGACATGACTTCCACGTACGCAAACTTCTTCTCATCTTTTGAAACCACTTGCACCTTCTTAACTGAAACTGGTTGCAGTGCGTTAGCGATAAATTCATCGACCATCTCAGAGTATTCGACGATCTCGATATGCTTGCCGATTGACTTTTTCACTCGGTTTATGCTGTTTCCGTTCTTGCCTATGGCGAGACCCATGTCGCCTTTCTTGACGACAAAGATGATACGCTCGTTTTCGTCGTCTACAACGCAATCGCGTGCGACTGCTCGAGTTAAACTCTCAAACAAGGCTATATAGCGTATCCCATCTGTTGTGAGCTTAACTTCTGTCATCGCTTATCTCCTTTTCCCTTAGTTCCATAAGATCTGAGGAACCAGAATCTATGACAGAAAGGGCAGATATTATGAAAGGCTTTCCACTTAGGGAGCCTAGCTCCACGCTGCTGAACTCAACTTCAACTTTGGGAGTTTCGCTCTGTTCTATCGCCTTCTTGTACTTGTCTGGACAGTTGGAAGCAAGGATTACCAGCTGTGCTTCCCCGCTATGGATTGCCTTAAGCGTCTCTTTTGCACCGATAGCAACTTTTCCATCTTTAATAGCTGTTCTTAGGGATTTGGCAATATCTATTTCCATCTTATGCCTCAATAGTCTACGATGTACTGCGTCGTGCTATCAACCTGACATCTCCTGTACCAAGCAGTATAGGTTGGCCGACGATTACATTTTCAGTTACTCCGGCGAGTTCGTCTGTTTCTCCGCGGATTGCAGCATCGAGCAAGTGGTTTACAGTAACTTCAAAAGCAGCACGCGAGAGCACGCTCGTTTTCTCTCCTGCTATTCCGTGCCGTCCAATTTGCTTGACCTCGCCGTCAATTGTCATCATATCTGCGACAAGCATTATATGCCGAACGTCAACTGTAAGCCCTTGTTCGCGAAGTGTATCCATAGCCTCTTCAATTATCGAGTTCCGTGCCGCTTCAATGCCAAACGCCTCTGCCATTTCATTGATGTTATTTGTTTTTGTCCGAGTAGCGTCAATATGGTCAAGCTGAATGGTCTTTTTTAATGATGAGCCCTCGGTATAGAGCACGTATTCATCCCGTTCTTTACGCACAACGACTCTTTTGATATCGTCTATGCCTTTGATGGTCATTGCCCGTACCTTTTCGACGATCTGGAGAAGGGTCCTGTAGCGCCTTACAGATGGATTCAATATTATGTTTGACCCCTCAATTTTGACGTCGACGT
>JAJRBK010000030.1 GCA_028679495.1 Methanobacteriota archaeon | reverse complement strand
TTCATGATGCAGGGGCTCGTAGGGTAGTGGACTATCCTCTTGGACTTCGGAACTTTTGTGGAGAGATCCAAGAACCTGGGTTCAAATCCCAGCGGGCCCGTAGATTTGCTTAATCGACGGAACGATCCGTTATCGAAAAGTGCTTAGATCAGCACTCACCTGCAAGACTATCGGTGGGCGTTCACTGCTTGCTTAATTGGTGAGGCTAACAAGCGGAGCGGGAATAGCGCCCCCTCTCTTGATAAATACGCTTGAACTAAATGCGTTGATAGGCAGCACAGGAGCAGACCCTAGCAAACCTCCAAAGTGTATCCAATCGCCCTCTTTTCCGACAGGGATGAGCCTCACGCCTGTCGTTTTGTCATTTATAACTCCAATCGAGCATTCATCAGCTATTATGCCTGCAATGGATTCAGCAGGAGTGGCAGCGGGCACGCAAACCATGTCGAGTCCTACAGAGCATACAGATGTCATAGCCTCAAGTTTTGCCAATCCGATAGAACCGACTCCTATTGCTTCAGCCATGCCAGCATCTTCGCTGACGGGGATGAACGCTCCGCTTAGACCGCCTACTCGCGAAGAGGCCATGGCTCCTCCTTTTTTTATTGCATCAGTGAGCATCGCTAACGCTGCGGTAGTGCCAGGAGCGCCACACCGTTCAAGCCCCATAGCCTCAATAATGTTGGCAACTGAATCGCCTTTCTGAGGCGTTGGTGCTAAAGACAGATCAACTATGCCAAATTCCATATTCAAGCGTGCCGCCATTTCTGTTCCGATCAGTTCACCAACCCTTGTGATTTTAAACGCCGCGCGCTTGATCACTTCGGCTAGTTCGCTTATACTACAATCCCCCATTTTTTCGGTGATTGCTCTTATCACTCCCGGACCTGATATGCCCACATTAACGACTGATTCTGGTTCTCCAGCTCCGTGAAAAGCACCTGCCATGAAGGGGTTGTCTGGTGGCGCGTTGGCAAAGGTTACTAACCGGGTACAAAGCTGCGGGTCGATGTCCGACAGCTCCTTTGTAATTTGCCCCATTTTGTAAACAGCCTCCATGTTAACACCTGCTTTCGTACTGGCAACGTTCACTGAGGCGCATACCTTACGGGTTGAGCGTAACGCCTCGGGGATGGAATCAACTAAAGCACGATTGCCCGCTGTAAACCCCTTGTGTACCAAGGCCGAATAGCCGCCGATAAAATCGATGCCGAGCTTATCAGCAGCGTGATCCATTGCCGAAGCTACGAGCGGGCCTGCATGTGGATGAATGTCAATCAGAGAGCCTATAGGGGTCACCGCGACGCGTTTGTTCACAATTGGTATTGAATAGCGTGCCGAAGCTTTTTCAGCTTCTGTACAGAGGTTGGATGCAGTGCTGGTGATCTTATCATAGACTGCGTAGGCCATCTTTTCTGGATCTTCTCGCACACAACCTCCTAAGTTGACTCCAACAGTGACCGTTCTTATATCGAGATGTTCGTAGAGGATCATATCGAGCGTTTCGAGGATTTCGTCCGTGCTAAAAATCATAACTAGTGCTCCTTCACCAGCAGTACAAGCGAGATTTGGACCCATCTGGTGCTAGAGCTAGATAGGCATAGAGTGATATATAGGTCCACCATGGTCGCGGTGGAGGAGTCTTAGAGCTGTAAGCGGATTTGCAGCTGGATAGAGAGCATGTCGCTGTGCGCGTTTCCCGTCTCCTGACGAGTGGCCGCGCTTGGACTCTCAAGGAAGCTGATGCTACCTGTGTGACCTCTCAATCGAGGAGCAAATACAAGGACAAAACGGACCCGGAGGGATTTGAACCCTCGACCACCGGCTTAGAAGGCCGGTGCTATATCCTGACTAAGCCACGGGCCCCTTCTCTTTCATTTTGTGTATCTCGTACTTATAGCTGCCTTAGCGCAGATGTGTAAGACATTATTCTTTGCAAAGATAACCGTTAAGAGACCCATACGGCCATAGCCTTGCGACATGCTCTACGTCAAACGGCGCATGTCACGGTGCTAGCAACACGTCACAGTCGAAGAGACGCTTCACTGTTTTGTTGTACAGTGGTATTGCTTCACCAAACGGAAAAACGGTTCAACGACCCTCGAAATGACAGACCTCCGCAGTCTCTACAGCGACTGGCTTTCCTGGACCCTCGTCTTCAATGCCCCTCAACCGACAGGTGCGTTCTCGCAACTCGAGTTGTACCCGCGCTGACATGATCTCCCGTTCCTCGTAAAAGTCGCCAATTCTATGCGAGACTTTCTGCATCGAGACCTCTTTGTTACGAACGCGCGCTAGAACCCCTGCGGTGCCAATCTCAAGGTCGTGACGGCTTGTATCTGTTACAAATAGTTCATCTCCGACTCGAACGTCAAGTATTGCCGGAACGTTGTGAGCGCTGCGCAATTCAAATGTCCTTACGCGCTTTCTTATCAGATCATCGATGGAGTCCTTGGAGATTCCAGTTAAGGCTAAGTGTTTCATACTCACTCACCCGTACATAATCTGAGAGGGTCCTTTCGTTTCAGCCTGCTCGGTTCCTTGGACCTGTTCCGCGAGCTTGTGCAACTCCGTTTCTATCTGATCTGCCTCTTCAAAAAGCTTCTGCGTGCTGACGTTTAAGTGCAAGATATCGTTGAGCACTTCAATTACGCGGGCTGCCGCACGTGGATCCGGAGTTGGTCCTTGTGTTTCACCCAATAAACATAGGGCTGGCAGCTTCTTAACATAGCATTCATTCATTATGCTGCCTGCAATACCTGAAATACTCCCTGCGTTGAGTGTTTCTGCTTTGTCTTTCACCAAATCGAGCTGCTCCGTGCTTGTTGCTGCCGCAAACACCGCACGCGTTTCACGTGTTGTAGTGATGCCCGCTATTGGAACGTTAAGCTTCGCATTTATGCTTTCTCCCCAGCTGACCACTGCTTTTCCGACATCATAGGCAATCATCGGATGAATGAGGACGTCGGACAGCACGACTAAGAAGTTGTTTTGGGAGTCTTCGTAAATCCTCACTGGCGCGTATGCGAGCCCATTAACAAGGACAGTAACTGGAGGGAACAAACGGGATTCAATGGTTCCAATTTGTTTCATCTTAAGCTCTGACGTCATTTGTGTCGCAACGATGTTGCCGACCAACCCGATCCCAGGAAATCCCTCGAGGATCACAGGGTTTTTAGCATGCACCTCTTCTTCAATAACCAGATTAACGTACTCATTATCTTTCGTTCCGGCTTTCATAAGTTTCAGCTTCCTCAGTAACTCATTTTTTAGTACTGACCTATTAAGGAGTAAATACTTTATCTAATAATTCTTTGAAATTTGCTCCAGCTTCACTACTATCCGCCGCAGTCGTGCACGAGTTCCGTGCACAGTTTATAAAAAATTATACGAATATAGACGCACATTGCCGTATGCAAGTTTTCGAGGTGATCTTATTCAAGCATACACGTTCAAAAGAGGGTTCAAAAAGGATGCAGGCCAACGAGTCGCCAAAGCGCTCGAGGAGTGTTTCGACACCAATATCACCGTGCGTGATAACGAATACACGTTGAGCTATGGGGCCCTGAAAGCGCTGACTGTCACGGTCGGCGATCAGCTGTTCGTAGAGACTGAATCCAGAGCTGACGTGTCTAATGACGTAATAGCTGACACAAATAGACGGTTTAGGGAGTTTCTTAATAGGGCGACGGGATACACAGCAAAAGAGAGAGCGAAAAAAGCCCAGGACGCAGTCAAACGAAGTGATTAGGCACCTTCAAACGCGACCACAGCGAACTATTCGATATAGATCGCAGGCCTTGTTGGGAGCGCCCGTCTCGCACGGTTTGCAGGGTCATATACGGGATTTGATTCTGGATAGACGTGCACGTTCTTGCCAAACTTTTGTGCGAGGTACTCCTTTGTAGAGAGGAGGACGTCCCTTTCAGCGTTGAGGCTGACCTGATCTGACTGAACACTGTCGTGAAGGGTGGATTTAGACAACTCTGCAGCAATCTGTGCGATTTCTTTCAAATTGGGTTGCAGGCGCGGGTTATCCCTGCATTTGCTCATGATATTCTTGATCGATGGTTCTTCAAGCTCGGAAATCACCTTGTAGAGTTCGTACTTCCATTCTGTGGGAAGATAGATGTAAATCGACTCGGCGTCCTTTTTTATTGCGGCTTGTATGTTA
>JAJRBK010000029.1 GCA_028679495.1 Methanobacteriota archaeon | reverse complement strand
GTTTGCCTTACCCGAATGACAGCACCTTTTTCTATGGTGGCAATAAAGAAGGCAATGCCTTCACCTGCCGGATGGCGTTCCGTGATCCGAAACGCACACATGAATACTGCTTAGATTTTTACCTGGAAGGCCTGGGATTTTTCGGTATCAAAGACGACCCGGGTCCGGATGGCGAGGGATTCGAGATGGGAAACCTCAAATGGGAACCTCTCGAGATCGGGAAACAATGGCGGATCACCTATGAAGGTCCTGTTAAAAATGCAGAGGGAGAAATCCATCAAAACAAAGTGGATCTCATTTTTACAGGGGAGCATCCAATCATCAATCTCACCGACTATTCGGACAGGAAGCAGCTAGCGAAAGCCATTGCATGTGAAAAATGGACAAAAGATTTCTTTCTGAAACTAAAGGAGCTTTCACAAACCCATATTGAACAAGCTGGAAACATTAAGGGAACAATCATTCTTGACGGTAAACGATTCGATCTGACCTTGCGTGCCATGAGAGACCATACTTTCGGTTCACGATCCTGGCTCACGTGGGATCGTCATTACCTTATGAGTGGGTCAGCAGACAACGGTTACCAATGGACGGTCAGTGTCATCCGATTCGATTTCCTCGGCCAGTTGAACGCAGGGTGTGTAATTGACAAGGACGGTGAGGTTGACGCTATTGTCGACTGTACAAATCTCGAAGAGGTCTCGGCAAAACAGTTGTTGCCCGACGATGGCATGATCACCCTCAAAACGCGAAGCGGCACGACCCATACCCTAGAATTCCTCCGCCACGGCCACTTTCCCTACCTGATGGACGAAAGCTATTGGCTGTACGAAGGGATAGGAAGTTGTAAGTTCAATGATTCCGAGGGACCAGGATTGGTGGAGTTTGGGTTTAAAAAGGCGAGGTATCAGATTTAGCTTTCGGCTTTCGGCTGTTGTGACTCTTTTTTGGGAAGTAAATCTGTGGCTACTTCGCTAGATATCCGAATATCCCGAGGGGGTGCGCCAGAGTCGGAGCGGGCACGGTGACTTGCTGCTGCTTCTCCTCTGATGCTCGGACGAGGTTCACTACGTCGGTGGCTCGGGCTTCAGTTTTTGGAGTGCTCCGCTAGATTTTCTTGCTAACGCTCTTCGACTGCACTTTCGTCGGGGATGAGCTCCTGCGAGGAACTCGCGCGAGTGAATATTGTCGTTTTCGTCGGTGAAGCGGTAGATTTCCGGACCGCCTTCGTCTTCGGGCGATAAATCGACAGCTTCTTGCCAGGTTAGACCGAGGTCGTTGGAGTTGTGCAGCTTTTATCCTCTTTGTGCTTGTTTCTGATCTTATTCCTCTCAGCCCAGAAAGCCTCAACCGACGGCAGCAATATGTCTGATTGGTAAAAGGATATGGGCCCGACCGGATCCGAACCAGCGAGCTCCATGGTGATTGGCCGGGTAAGAGAGTGGCTAGAATATAGGGTACATACGTCAAAGCGATCAGCCAAATCACCTGAAAGACAAGACGTCCCTCAACTCGCTTCAATACATAAGCAGCTGGGCAGAGATGACGCAACTACGGAGGAGAACGACGCGCGAATGAGCGCCCGTGCAGCGCAAAAGAGGGATTAAAAAACAAGAAAAGAAACTGAACGAGCGGATGCAGGATCGCGAGCGCTGAAGGCGACTGTATGCTAGAATCTCTCACAGAGGAGGTATCCTTGCGTTGTATGGAGCAACGGTTCGCTACTTGCGTTTCCTGAGTGCCAGACGGATAGCTTCCTTGTGAGGAATCATGTAAAGCTGGCCTTTGTAGTTGTATATCCGACAGCTATCATGGGCGTAAGTGTGACCCGCTTGTCTCTCTTCTTCAGATTCTAGGTCTTCGCCATCGATTCGTATGGTTGGAGACCCCAAGAAGTCGTACTTTTGCGCCTCTTCTTTGCTCGTTATCTGAATTTCATTAATTTCAGCTTCAATGCCCTCCTCTGAAAGCACTTCCTTTATGCGCGCTATTGCTTGGGGATAGTGTGAGCATTTCTCGTGATAGAGGATGTCGATCTTTTTTATCATCGGCCTAATAAGTGTGCGGCGAAAAACAAATACGTTTGCCCTGATTGCTTGTTACCGTCTTTCGCGCTCAACCCGCTTTTCTCACGCATACCGGCTCCCGCAACGGTTCGATGGTTCCTTCAGACGCCGTGTCGTGTCGCGTGCCCCGCTCATGGCAGTGCGCACCGTGGACAAATCATTTAAGCACGCGCTAATGTTAGTTGTAAGGAGATGCACGAGTCGATGCAAGAATAGAGCGAAAAACGGGATGTGATTGAGGAGGCGTTAGCAGGGGCGCGTGAGCGAGGCGCCCAGTTTGCCGATATCCGACTTGAGAGTTCAGAGGGCACGCTTATTTCCGCAAAGGATGGGAGGACGAAGATCACTAGTTCAAATGAGCTGGGAGCAGGAATACGCGCGTTCTTAGACGGGGCGTGGGGATTTGCGTTTACCACAGAAACAGATCGAAGGGGATTAATTGCATGTGCTGAGCGTGCGGTAAGCCTTGCTAAAGCAGTCTACGAGCGCGCAGAGCCTTTTTCCATAGACGTACCTGTGTTTAACGATACCGTACGGATGACTGTGGAGCGGCCCCCTACAGCGGTCTCATTGAACGATAAGCTTGAGTACGTTTTAGAACAAGAGCGCGCGGCAAAAGAGGTAGACGCACGAGTGAGCAGCACCGAAATCGGCTACACCGACGTCGTGCTCCACAAGATTGTCGCCAATTCAGAGGGGACGTTTATCGATGAGACCATCGTGCGATCGATCGCACGGGCAATGGTCTTTGCGAAGGAGGGCGTATTACGGCAATCAGGCTACAAAGCAAAGGGAGATACACGAGGTTTTGAGCTCTTTGCAGCTGATGCTGATATTGGCCGGACTGCAGCGACTCAGGCACTCGCACTGCTTGATGCAACGCCAGCGCCGTCTGGTCAGTTTGATGCCGTGTTAGACCCCTCGCTTTCTGGTGTCTTTGCCCACGAGGCGTTCGGTCACGCCTCCGAGGCGGATGCGGTTATTTCAGGCACCTCAATTCTGGGCGGAAAGCTCACCGAGAAGTTCGGCTCAGACTTGGTCACGATCGTCGACGATCCCAGCATACGAAGCTACGGGTACATGGCGTACGATGACGAGGGCGTTAAGACGAAAAGGAAGGTGCTTATGGAACGTGGCGTGATGAAGTCCTACCTTACTGACATTGAGACGGGATCACGGCTCGGCTCTGGTTCAAATGGAAGCGCTCGATCTCAGCGATATGACGCACCGCCGATTGTCCGTATGAGCAACACCTTCTTCGAGCCAGGAGAGTTCACCTTAGAGGAGCTGCTTGAGGGGTTTAACGGGATCTATTTCATCGGCTGGCAATACGGCTATACGACCCCGACCACAGGGATGCTTACGTTTAAAAGTCGCGAAGCATACGTGGTGCGAAACGGAGAGCTTTCTGACCACGTAAGGGACGCTGCACTGAGCGCCATGACGCTCGAGATCCTGCACAACATAAACGGTATAGCACGAGACCTTGCATTCGACCCGGGCACCTGCGGCAAAGGTGGGCAGATGACACCAAACACCACTGGAGGCTCTTACATGCGTGTAAGCGATGTCGTTGTTGGAGGCATGTAGATGACGGCCCAACGCGACAGAGAAGGGGGGCTCCTTGACGCGTGCGTGCGTGCGCTCAAGCTTATCGATACCTCAGCCTATCAAGCGGAGGCGTTTGCGACGTATGCGAGCTCGATAAGCGCAGAGCTTGAAAAAGGTAAGCTTAAGTCGAGCCAAGGCGGCTTTGAAGGGGGTATCGGTATCCGCGTGTTTAAGGAGGGCAGCATGGGATACGCACACGCGTCACTCGAGCGATTGGAATTTGCCGTCGAGCAAGCGGCGTCGGCTGCACGTGCCGGGAGCCCCGACAAGGAGTTCAGGTCGCTTCCCCTGCCAGAGCGCTACCCCGTTGTCACTGGAACATGGGACCCTGCGATCGCATCAGTTGAGGTTGCCAGTGTCGCTCAGCTCGCAATTGACGTTGCCGACGCATCACGTATCGATGCCCGTATCGATACGATCAACTCAGGGGCATCACTCGCACAGTGGAGCGAGGCCGTCGTGAACACCCTGGGGGTGAGCGCATCGGACAGCGGGACAACAGCCGCCCTCGACGTGGATGTTATAGCCCATGACGGGCAGGAGAGCGGGAACGGTTTTGAGTACGCCGCGTCGCGACACCTTGACCTTGATGTAGACGGCGTGGGCACAGCGGCGGGCGAGATGGCGCTTAAGAGCATACGCCCTCAATCGATTCCCTCAGGCAAGATGCCGATCGTGCTCGACCCTCTTGCCGTAGGATCAATCGTCGTTCCTGCTGTCACGGTGAGCGCTGAGGATGCTCAACAGGATCGCTCATTTATGACGGGCAAAATCGGTGAGCTGATTGCGGTGCGCGACTTTACCATCGTAGACGATGGATTGCTGTCTGGGGGTCTAGAAACGAGCTCCTTCGATTCTGAGGGCGTCCCCTCACAGCGAACTTCCCTTGTCAATAAAGGCGTGTTTGAATCGTACCTCTACGACAGCTACACTGCAAACAAAGAGGGGAGAAAAAGCACCGGCAACGCGTCTCGCGGAGATTTTCGACAGCCCCCCTCTATTTCATCAACGAACCTCGTGATCGCGTCTGGATTCGAGACAAACGTCATCGAGGAGGTGCGCCGTGGTGTGTACATCAAGGCAACCGGCGACCGGCCCAATATGAGCACGGGAGAGTTCTCAGGCCTCGTATATGCAGGGTACGCTATCGATGACGGCGAATTATCGCACGCCCTAAAGCAGACGAATATCGGGATCGGCATCCTCGATTTACTCAAGCAGATTGACGGCATAAGTCGTGAGGTCAAAACGTACTTCAGCTTGACCGCACCAACTATCCGCGTGAGCGACGTGAGCGTCGCCAGCAGTGGCTAGCGATGAGCATAAGGGGTAAATAGGGGGGGCGATAGAGCCTTGGTAATCATTTATACGAGCTCTTAACATGGCAACCTTTTTGCAAGACCTAGATAAAACAGCGCGTCAAAATAACAGCTGGCTCTGTGTCGGGTTGGATCCTGATAACACCGTCGACGACATCTTCGATTTTAACCAAGGCATTATCAGCGCCACTCTTGACTTAGTGTGCTGTTTTAAGGTGAATACTGCATTCTATGAAGCACGCGGGCCATCGGGCATAGAAGCACTCATACAAACGATCCAGTACGTCAAGCAATACGTGCGTGTGCCCGTTATCGTCGACGCAAAGCGGGCTGACGTTGCTCATTCTTCAAAAGCGTCGGCGAAGTATCTTTATGAGCTAATTGGGGCTGATGCAGTAACGGTCAGTCCGTATATGGGGTTCGACGCACTCGAGCCCTTCCTCGAGCGTCGGAGCAAAGGCGTGTTTATCCTCTGCAAGACATCAAACCCCGGAGCGGGAGATATCCAGGACCTTTCCTGTCGAGAGCCCCTGTATCGGATCGTAGCAAGAAATGCGCTCAAATGGAACGTGCACGGCAATATTGGCTTTGTTGCTAGCGCTACACAGCCCAATGACCTTAAGTCGATCCGTGAAATTGTGGGAGACGACGTACCTCTCCTCATTCCGGGCGTCGGGAGCCAAGGCGGCGATCTCAAAGCGGCCGTCCTCTCGGGCGCGAATTCAGAAGGGAACATGGGGATTATCACCGTGTCACGAAACGTTATCTTCGCCCCCTCTGCCCGGAAAGCAGCCGCCACCCTGCGAAACGAGATAAATGAGCATCGCGAGTCACGGGCGTGACGTATCGCCTAGCTTACCTTACGAAGCTTAACCTGATTGAGAAGCGCCCTAACGTGTTCAGCAGTAATAGAGACATCTTTTATGAGCGTCGCCGCTGTTCCCGTCGCAGCACTACGCTTTAGAGCGCCCCCATAACTCTCACCTAACACCAGACCGTGCACAAACCCAGCGACGGCGGAGTCTCCGGCTCCGATCGTGTTTATGACCGTGACCTTTGGCGGGACTGCGACTAAGCGTTCATCGTCAGTGACAAGCAGCATGCCTTCGGAACCCATTGAAACAAGCACGATTTCTATCCCTGTCTCGTGTATCGCTTGCGCGGCATCCGTGATCGCGCTGAGATCTTTGAGCTCCCTGTCCACGAGCCGCTCGAGCTCATGTACGTTCGGTTTGATGATGTGTGGCTTCGCCCGTAGCCCTGCCCGAAAAGGCTCGTTATCAGAATCAAGAACAACGGTTGCGCCTTTGGCTTTTGCAATCTCGACAATTTTTTGATAGATGATCGGGTTGACGCCACCAGGAACGCTTCCACTCAGAATAACATGCTGGGCATCCTTGAGTCCGTTTATTTTGTCAATCATTTGCATAAGCTCAAAGGATTGGATGAAAGGCCCTCTCAGGTTGAATGAGATCTGCCGGTTCCTCGCGGTCTCGTTGATAAAGACGTTCGTACGCGTCTCGGCAGATATGCGAATGAACTCACAGTTGACGCCGAGATTCAGCAGACACCCTTCGAGTTCTAAGCCGGTGAAGCCGCCAGCAAATCCCAGCGCTTTATTCTCAACGCCAAGTCGGGTAAGCGCTTTGGAGACATCTATGCCCTTTCCGCCCGCGTATCGTTCGTCACCATTTACACGGTTCGGGTTATCGTATTCGATGGACTCCACGGTAAGGATGCGATCAAGGGCAGGATTTAGCGTGATCGTGTATATCATATCCCCTCTAGCGCCAGCGCTGCTGTCCCTTCTCACGTAGTGTGCGCAAACGCTCCCCATTCACGGCTTATTGTAGTCTTTCAGCTTTAACTCTTTTCTCCCTGTATAGATGCCCATCGCATCGTTAACGTCCGCCCCGTTAATGACGATTGCTGATATCGCATTGCACATACGAACGGCTTCCTCAAGCCGCTTTTGATGAACATTTCGCCCTGTCGCGTTTCCACTTGCCCCGCTTATGTATATTTGCTCCCATAAGCGCTGAAGAAAGAGTTTTACATCGACGCTTGAGCCTCCTGCACATAGCACCTTGCATCGGCCTGCCGCACGTACAGCCTCCTTGAACGCCTCTTTTGAATCGATGTCAGCTCCGTGAGGATAATTGATCTTTACAAAGTCTGCACCAAGGCAACAGCCTAATCCAGCGGCACCTGCAACGAGGTGAGGGTCACTTTCATCTTTTACCGCTTTTCCACGTGGATACGCCCAGACTACCGCGATCATACCACGTCTGTGGGCATCATGTACGATTTCAGCCGCTTCGAACAACATGCTCGCCTCAAATTCACTTCCTGGGTAGATGGTGTAGCCTACCGCCGGGATGGTGAGCTCTGAACTCTCGCGAAACTCGTCAACCTGATCCATCGAGTAAAACATACCGCTATAGGGGTCGGCTTGTTCGATCTTCACGAGATTAGTCTTAGAGTTGAGCTTTATGAGATAGTTCACGCGCGGATAATCCTCTCCATACCGAGCGATGAGACCCATCTGCGTGGCAAAGCACCCTATCTCTGCACTGCTTGCGATGCGAAATAAGTGTTCTGGATCGTTGTCATCGGGGGAGATTCCAGGGCCAAAAAAATCGTCGTTTAAATGCTCTATCTTCTGATCCCCTGCAAAAAGCATAAGACGTCCGCTTCCTTTAGTGATAAGGTCAAGGTTTTGGACATAGGTCGCACGCATGTCTTTGGGAACGTCCAGAGGGACTTTAACGCTCACTGAGAGATCCATTTGTTACCTCCTTTTGACTTCCTCTTGCGATAC
>JAJRBK010000233.1 GCA_028679495.1 Methanobacteriota archaeon | reverse complement strand
CTGGGCTCTTCTAATCATCTTTATGATAATCATTCTATTACCAGGATTGATCCCTGAGTTTTACGTGTATATCGCGGGAGCAATGCTTGTTACAGGCCTTCTCGCGATGAGTCTCAATATGGTTATTGGGCATGGCGGTATGTATCAATTCCATCACGGCGTGTTCTACGGGATGGGCGCTTACACGAGTGCGCTTGTTCTGGTGAAAACGGCCTTACCTTGGTGGGTGGCTTTCGCCGCTGGTCCCTTGGCAGCGACAATCCTGGGACTCCTTATAGGCTCGTTTTGCGTGCGCCTGTCAAAACTCTATTATGGGATGCTGCAAATCTCTTTAGGATCTCTGGTATGGGCCGTCGCTTTTCGCTGGTACAGTTTCACGGGTGGTGATGACGGAATACACGGCATCCCTACACCCGAATTTCTCGCTCCTACAATCAATACATATTACTTTATCTTCGGCGTTGTCGGTATCTCGCTGATTCTTATGTTTTTGATCCATAAATCCGCTTTCGGGATGATGCTCAGGGCGATCCGCGACAACCCTCAACGATGTGAGGCCATAGGAATCAATGTGAGGCGACATCAGCTGCTTGGCATAGTGATTGCCACCTTTTTTGCTGGAGTGGCCGGTGTTCTTTTTGTAGTCGTGGAACATTCCGTTTTTCCTGACTTACTGCTCTGGGTGTTTTCATTGGAGCTTTTCATCATGTGTCTCTTAGGCGGGTGGTTCACTTTTGCCGGTCCAATGGTGGGTGCATGCCTTGTGATAGGGCTTCGAACTTTCGCCAGCATGTATACGGATTATTGGACCATGATTCTTGGAGTGATTTTGATTGTATTTCTATTTTTTGTCCCAGAAGGATTGCTGGGGTACGTCCTAAAGAGATACCCAGGCCTTGCAACGGAGTCCAGCGGAAAGGGGCCGCAATAGATGTTAAGGGTTGAAGGTGTAGTCAAATCATTTGACGGTTTTCTTGCGGTGAACCGCGCAAACCTGTCTGTGCAGGAAGGCGAAATAGTGGCTGTCATAGGGCCAAATGGCGCGGGAAAGACCACTCTTTTCAATCTTGTCGCAGGTCAACTAAGTCCGAACGCCGGGACGATTATGTTTAGGGGAGAAAACATCGGCGGGTTGTCTCCCTACCGGATTTGCAGGATGGGCATAAGCCGTTCTTTCCAGGTCGAGAACATCTTTCATCGATTGACGGTATTTGAAAATGTCCAGGTGGCCGTGATTTCACACATTAAGAAATCCTACCGTTTCTTTTCGCCGGCGCGAAAGCAGGGTGTTCATGAGGCCTTACAGATTTTGGACGACCTAGGGCTGTCCGATAAGGCAGGAAGAGTCAGCGGTTCTCTTTCTCATGGGGACCGCAAGGTTTTGGAAATCGCCATCGCACTGGGGAATTATCCCAAGTTGCTCATTTTGGACGAACCCACTGCCGGATTATCTCCTGAAGAAACTTCAAGCGTCATCGATTTGATTAATAAATTGTCCAGGGAGTTGGGGCTCACCATCTTGTTATGCGAACATAACATGGACCTGGTGTTTTCTGTTGCTCATCGAATTATGGTGATGCAGCACGGGGCATCCATTTTCGAGGGAAAGCCGGATGAGGCCAGAAAGAGCCGTCGAGTCCAGGAAGCTTATTTGGGAGGATCAGGTTGATGCTGGAAGTCGATACCATCCATACCTACTATGGCCTGTCCCACGTACTGTTTGGGGTCTCCATAAAGGTATCAAAGGGTCAAATCGTTTGCCTCCTGGGAAGAAATGGAGCGGGGAAAAGCACAACCATGAGAAGTATCATGGGTCTGACTCCGCCTCACGAAGGCACGATTCTGTTCAAGGGAGAGGTGATTACAGGGAGAAGACCGCATGTCGTCGCCCGAATGGGGATTGCCTATGTACCGGATGACCGTAGGGTTTTTGCGGATCTAACGACAGACGAGAACCTCGAAATATCTGAAAGAAAAACGGAGGAAAGGACCAAGTGGAACAGGCAAAGGGTTTACGAGATTCTCCCGGTTCTGAGGGCTGTGAAATCGCGAAGGGCAGGCAACCTGAGTGGCGGAGAGCAGCAGATGCTGACCCTTGCCAGAGCCCTGGTTACAAACCCTGCATTTATTTTGTTGGATGAGCCAACCGAAGGTTTAGCACCGATCATTGTAAGAGAGATTGAAGATCAGGTCAAGAAGCTTAGAAGTTCAGAAATAAGCATCTTACTGGCCGAACAAAATATCCTTTCGGCGCTGAGTCTAAGCGACTACGGTTATATTATTGATAACGGTCACATTCGATACCACGGGAGCATTCAGGAACTGAGAGAAAACGAAGAAATCAGGAAGAGGTATTTGCTAGTATGAGCAATCAACAGGATGGCATTGCGTGTACTCTGGAGAGAGCAAATACCCCTATAAAATTCCGTGCCCGGGGAGTATATTGCAGAATGCCGCTTATGAGGAGAAGAAGCAACACGGTACAATGGAGGCAAGTGTTTGCATTATTCCTGAATCAGTTGGCTATGCAAATTCCATCTTGATCCACAAAGAAATGGGAGAGGAGTGAAGGAACTCTATGGAAAGGCGAGAAATCCTTTTGGGGAATGGGGCCATAGCATTAGGAATAGTGGAGTCTGGCTGTCAAGTAGTCACTGCCTACCCCGGGACACCTAGCTCGGAGATAATACCGGAAGTCGTCAGATTTGTGAAGACAGGCGGATTTAATACGTATGTGGAGTGGTCTACAAATGAAAAGGTAGGATTGGACACCGCTTTTGCCGCCTCGATATCAGGGAAGAGGGCTGCCTGTTGCATGAAGCAAGTCGGGCTCAATGTTGCGGCTGATTCTCTGATGAGTTGCGCGTACTTAGGGACGGTAGGCGGGCTTGTAATTATTTCTTGTGACGAACCCATGCCACATTCTTCCGCGACTGAGCAGGATACGCGATCTATGGCGAAATTTGCAAAGGTTCCGGTACTCGATCCATCGACTCCTCAAGAAGCCAGGGAGATGGTCGGCGTGGCGTTTAGTCTCTCAGAGGAATTTAGAGTGCCGGTCATTCTGAGACCCGCGGTTCGCGTATGTCATGCCCGACAGTCTATCACATACGGACCGATGGTGGAAGGAGGACGAAAGGCCGATTTCAGAAAGAATCCAGACAGGTGGGCGGCGACACCACGGTTCAGGCTCACACTTCATGCAGAACTAAACGAGAAGGGCATTGAAATAGGTAAAAGGTTTGACAGACTTTCAGCCCACAATTTTCATGACCTCAAACCTGGCAAGCAATATCCCCTTGGCATCATCGCAGGCGGCGTTCCGTATGCTGTTTTGAGAGATATTCTGCGTGAAGAGGACCGAACAGATATCCCGGTCCTTAAGTTGGGCGCGCCGTACCCATTTCCGGAAAGCCTGACATCGGATTTCTTGTCGGCTTGTGAAAAGGTGCTTGTTGTTGAGGAAACAGATGCTTTTATCGAGTATCTTATCCGGGATCGTCATAAGGTCCTAGGCCGATTGTCAGGTCATATCCCTCGAGAGGGTGAACTGCTTCCCCAGGTTATTCACCGAAAGGTCAGTGATGTTTTGTCAGAGTTGGGCCAGCAGTCTCTAAAAGAAGAGGAATCTGTAATGGCCATGGCGGTAGTAAAAGAGTTGGGACTTCCTGTTCGCAAGCCCACCCTGTGTCCGGGGTGTCCCCACAGAGCTGCGTTTTTTGCAATAAGGAAGGCTCTGCCAAAGGCCATAATTACTTCGGACATTGGCTGCTACACTTTGGGTATAAACATGGGCGCTGTGGATACGATTCTCGACATGGGTGCTGCGATAACCATGGCAGCGGGTTTTTACCACTCATTCGAGCAAGATGGTGTAGCCCAACCCATTGTATCTACCATCGGGGATTCCACATTCTTTCATTCTGGAACCTCAGGGTTGCTGAATGCAGTCTATAATGGAGCCAAGTTCATTCTTGTCATTATGGATAACCTTACTACAGCTATGACCGGGATGCAGCCTACGCCCGCCCTGGGAATCCGGGCAGATGGCAGCAAAGGAAAGGCCATTTCTCTGGAAAAAACAGTGATCGGGTGTGGGGTGGAATTTATGGAGGTGGTGGATTCCTACGATCTCGAGAAAATGAACGAAGTGCTTAAAAAGGCATCTGCGTATGTTAATGATCCGGGAGGGGGTATTGCCGTCATCATTGCCCGACACCCCTGCCTCATTGCTTACAGAGAGAAAGCCATCCCCGAGAAAAAGAAAGTCTTGATCACCGACGACTGTGTAGAATGCAATTTCTGCATTGAGCATTTTGAATGCCCTGCCATTTTTCAAGATCAAGAGCTGGGACGGACGAGCATCAATCAGCAGATTTGTTCAGGGTGCGGTGTATGCTTGTCGGTCTGTCCTACAGGTGCAATTGTGGAGGCTGCATGAATACAATCAATCTAGTGCTTTGTGGTCTGGGGGGGCAGGGAATCCTTTTCATGACAAAAGCCCTCTCCCAAGCAGCTATTCAGAAAGGCTATGACGTGATGGGGGCGGAGACCCACGGGATGGCCCAGCGGGGAGGCTCCGTAGTCTCCCATTTGAGACTCGGGGACGTTCAGGGCTCGCTGGTGCTACCGGGCTCTGCCCAACTAGTTCTCGCTTTAGAGGAGAACGAGGGTTACAAGAATTTGCCTTTTGTGGCCCCGGCAGGTAGATTGTTTGTAAACACCTCCTCTCCTGCTTTCCCCAATAAAAAAGTCAAAGACTATCTCGACGCCAAAGGAATTCAATGCCGAGGCGTACCGGCGAGCTCAATAGCAATCGCAATGGGAACGCCAATGTCATCCAACCTTGCCCTCTTAGGGTATTTTTCCGCTTCTGCAAATGACCCGTTCAGCCACGAGGACCTCAGGCTTGTGATTCAGCAAATCAGCCCCGATCGGCTCAAGGAGAAGAACCTTATGGTCTTCGACGCAGGTTTTGATAGAGGGATGGAGGAGAAAAAAACTCTGAAAGCATAGCGTATATAGCTCTCCAACTGGTGCATCCCCACAAGATCGAAGACCGAAGTAGCTGGCCACCGGCCGGGTCAATGATGTTTACACAGGGAAAGTTCAGTCGAAGCGGGATATAAGCGTGTTATGCTTGGTTAAGAAGTACCGAAAATGGTGTAAACAACATCAGGGAATTTAGAAAGGACATATGGAGACCTTGATATGAAGGAAATGAATCTCTTGGCAGGGAAGAGAGTTCTTGTTGTAGATGATGAACCGGACATACTGGAAGTGCTCAAGGGCTTGCTGTCGATGTGTGAGATCTTTACTGCATCCTCATTTGAAGAAGCCAAGGAACTGCTTGAGACGAAGACTTTTGATATAGCTATCTTGGACATCATGGGGGTCAATGGATACGAACTCCTAAATATTGCTACCAAGAAAGGCATCATAGCAGTCATGTTGACGGCTCACGCCCTGAGCTTGGACGATACTGTCAAATCCTTCCAAAAGGGTGCCGCTTCTTACATCCCCAAAGACGAGATGGCTAATATCGTAGTCTTCTTGAAGGACATTTTGGAGGCGAAGGAAAAAGGCAAGAATTTCTGGTGGCGCTGGATGGATAGGTTTGCAGCATATTATGACAAAAAGTTCGGGCCGGACTGGCAGCAGCGACACAAGGATTTTTGGGACAAGTACAATTTCTATTCGTAGAAACTGGCTTGTTTGATTGCCGCATTTCGTCAGATAGGAATTTAGTCCGAATTCCGAAGTTAAGGTACGAAAAGAGAGCATTTTCAGGACACTGACGTGAGTTCTATCTCTGAAGAGATCTCACAGTGACCTTGCACATTACTCAAGGTTGCTTTTCCTCATAGAGCTTCCTGATCAATTTGCCCTTATACTCGTACCTTGGTAAGGTTCCTTCTGGGACGAGTTGGACTTGTGCCCTGAATACCAGTTTTTCTCTGAGAGCCGATTCGAGTTCAGATTTCAGGTTTTCTAAATCACCGATCTGTGAACTGTATTCTATCTTGATTGGCAAAGGGGCTTTCGCTGCCGGACCCGGCTCCGCTAGCTGTATCTCCAGTTCTCCGGTGGTCCGGGGCTTGAAATCTCCCACAACCGCTTTAATGGCTGACGGAAAGACGTTAACTCCTTGGATGATAAGCATGTCGTCCGTTCTGCCGATGATTCTTATACGAGGGCTGGTCCGGCCGCACTCGCACTTCGAAGTCCACATCTGGACGTGATCTCTGCTTCTGAATCTGACCACCGGGGTACATTCCCGGTCAATTGCAGTATAAACCAGTTCACCAGTGATCCCTTCTTGAAGTTCGATGCTTCGGCCTGTGGTAGGGTCAATGAGTTCTACAAGTGCAAATTCCTGAGCACACAGGTGCATCCCGCATTGGTGTACGCACTCGCCCCAGATAGACATCGCAATATCAGCAAGGCCCGCCGTCTCAGTTACAAAAGCGTTGAATGCCGACTGCATTTTTTCTCGGATGGCAGGAATGCTTCCCCCTGGTTCGCCCGACACGGTGATCTTTCGAAGGCCAAGAGACGCCGGGTCAATGCCACTTTGGCTACACCATGTTATCAGGTATTGAACATACGATGGTGTGGCTAAAAGGCCGTTGGCTCCGAGTTGGATGGCAGTGATTACTCGGTCAGTGTTTCCAGGTGGCAAGGGTACAGTGGTACAACCGATTTTCTCGAATGCGGTGAGTTCCGATCCAGCCGCGAAGGGGCCAATATTCACTGTGAGGACTACGCGGTCTCCAGAGCCGTACCCACCACAATAGCGGGCACGAGATGCTATTTCTAACCATACATTGACAAGATCATGATGCGTTAATCCCATGAATGCGGGTCGCCCTGTCGTCCCACTGCTGGAATATATCCTCCTGACCTTTTCCCAACCGCAAGCCATATGCTCTCCCAAGAGAGGGAATTTGGCTTGGCTTTCTCTGATTTCGTCCTTTACGGTAAAAGGAATTCTGGACAAGTCCCTGAGACCTGTTATGTCCCCTAATTCTAATCCAGCATCTTTGAATTTCTTCCGGTAAAAAGGGCTATTAGAGAGGACGTATTTTATCTGTTTTAGAAATTTTGGCTGTTGTACCTTTTCGCGAAGCTCGTCAGAATTCATAGTTTCGATGGGTTCATTCAAATATTTCGGGTGATTGGTCATAAAACGCACTTCCTTTCAAGACATTCCCAGAACTCTCATCGCGTTCGCGCATAGGAATTTCTCTTTGACGCTGTCTTTCCAGGGCAGCTGGTCTATCTCCTTCAAGACACGCCCATAAGGGATCAAAGAATCTGTGGCAAACAGTATCTGGTCCTGAAGAACGGAGTTTCCATAGGCTAAAATTGGCTCCCAACCGGATCCGGATTTAGCAATGTACTTTGGAGATATCCCTCCCAGCTCGACAAAAACGGTGGGATGCTTCCAGGCGACCGCGACCATTTCGGTGACCCAAGGCCAGCCTCCGTGGTTCGCAACAATAGTAAGATCCTGGAATTCACATGCAATCTCATCGAGACAGAGAGGGTGGCCGTAATTGATTCTTCGGTTTGTCATAAAATTCACTGAGGCGTGGATTGAAACAGGCAGCCTCTTCTCCTGACAATAGGAATACAGAGGGTAAAGCCTTTTGTCGTTGGCGTACCATCCCTGGACACAGGTCTGTAAATTTAGACCTCTCATCCCCCAATCATTGACATACCGGTCCAAATCGCCGACAGGGTCCTTGGAGACAATGGGGTCTATCCCGGCAAACCCCAAAAGCTTCTCAGGAAACTTTTTTACAAATTCACCAACAGTTCTGTTCAGTTGTTCAGCATTTCCATAAGCAAATTCCGCATGGAGGACGGCGAGAGATACATTGCTTGAGTCCATTTCTCCAATGAAATTCTCAAAGGGTAGATCGCAAAGCCTTTGAAAGTCATAAAGTGTCTTATAACGCTCCATGAAAGGAGGCATAGCTCCGTATCCGCCTACAAAGAATTTCTCACCTGT
>JAJRBK010000028.1 GCA_028679495.1 Methanobacteriota archaeon | reverse complement strand
TAGATCGCCCCCCTTCCGAATGTGTTTTTGTGTATGAGCTTAACCCAGTGATCAATCGTGCTTCTTTTTCTGTCCGGTCCCTGCTAATCCCCTGATATTTCACTTGCGCTGACTTCTTCTGAAGCTGCAGCATAGTGATCAAAAAGCCGCGTTCCCCATTCAATGGCTTGAGCGCTGTAACTCAAGAGGTCATGCGAATAGTCGTACATGCCGTCACCTCTAAAGAGCCCCAAAGAGAGGAAGTAGTCGGTTACAGTGAGTCCTATCTTCGGATTCTCCTTCAGACTGAAAAGCCTGAGATTACCCTCTTCTAGTGCCCTCCTGAGCTCTTGGCGATCTACCAACTCCCTCATTTTATCGAAGACATCGCTGGTGACGATGAGCTCAACAGGTTGTGCTTTGGGACCAAGGGTACTGAACACATTGATCATATCTGGGATAAGAATCGATGAGATTCCTTTTATCTCCTTTGCGTTTTCGACTAGTGTGGTAAACGTTGAATACACTTTGAAAAGATCAGTGGACGTGCTCGTTAGGATATATGACTCCTCTAAACATCCGACGTCAGCAAGGTGCGTTGCAGGAATGCCGCTTAAGTCGTGCTCAAGCCAAAAGGCGTTGTGTTCTGTCAGTACGTTCGCCGCCTTAGTAAGGCTCTCGAGCTTGAGTGCGAGGATTTTGCCGATGTTCGTCAGCGCGTAGTGACGCCTACCGTCTTGGGAGGTAACATGATCTCTCTCAAGCTCACGCAGTGCGTGAATGGCAGCCGTCGAGCTGACGCCGACGTGTTGTCGCAGATCAGAAAGCGATGCCGCTCCGTTATGGAGTGTGAGCACAAGGTTTCTTCTGAGATCGGAGCATACCAAAAGGCGGATGATTTCTGCGGCATCATCTCGGCCATTTGTCGTGTCTTCTTTCATGTTTTTGGACACTCCCAACGTGGTTGCTGCCTTCATGGTATAATGCAAGTTCACCCATGAAGGACATGATGCAAAATGATATAAAGTTTGCCGTAGTAAACCCCGTTAACCTATTAGGTTCCAAAATGACATTTGTTGGCAAAATAGAGCAATTTAAACCATGTTGACAAATTGTCACAATATTGATAAAACATCGCAATCGTAGATAAAGTTGCTTATTTGATGGAAAGGTGGGGGTCGAGTCGCTCGGTCTGTTCGGAACGACCATCTCATAGACCAAGCTAACGTGCACTGTTACTCACGCATTTTCGAAGCTAGTTGCCTTCCCCAGTCATAACACTGGGCGAGATCGTTGTCCGATGGAACGTAGCTGACCTCTAACTCCTGAAGAACATCAAATCCGCAGGCTGAAAGCGTCTCTGCAAGCTTCCTTGTGGCGCCACCGCCCCACCCCTTGGAGCCAAACGTCACCGCTAGTTTTTTCTTGCCCGTCTTGTCAAACCGAAGGCCGCGAAGATAGTACATTATGTCACCCATGCTTGGAAAAGGCTCGTTATGCATTGTGGGACTGCCAAAGAGGACGAGTTTGCTATCAAGTATGTCCTTGACGATTTCACTTCTTTCGTCGGCGTGTAAAAAGTACATCACTACGTCAACGCCCTCAGATATGAGGCCTTCTGCAAGGGCGTGTGCCATCTTTTGCGTTGAATAATGCATGGTATCATACACGATCGTTGCCTTGTACTTCGTTACGCCCGTGGCCCATTGTGAATACGCGTTGATTATACGCTCTGGGTGCGTCCATATCTGTCCGTGGGAGGGAGCGATTATACGTATCTTGTCGAGCAGCCCGCGTTGTTGAAGATCACTCATCTTCTTGACTACGAGCTGGGATAAAGGCGTTATCAAATTAGCATAAAACTTCTGTGCCACGCTCGTTAAGACGAATTCTGGGAGGTCCGTATCGAAACGCCCGGCAGCGCACACGTGCTGCCCGAACGCATCATTAGAGAGGAGTACCCCTCCCTCGTTGACAAAGGTGAACATGCTATCTGGCCAGTGAAGGAGAGGCGCTTCGATAAATATGCACGTCTTGCCGCCGAGCGTTATCTCGGTGCCCGTCGAGGCAGCCTTGAAAGGCGCTCCGCCTAGCGTAGGATAATGCCGCTTTAAGCCTTTGATAGCGGTTGACGCGCAGTATATGGGTACCTCTGGGAACTTTCGATAGAGCTCTACTAATGCCCCGCTATGGTCCCTCTCAATGTGATTTTCGATAATAATATCGAGCGATGCAACCCTCGCCTCTTTGTCACACGCATCTTTGATCCTAGCCCACATCTGAGCAGACGTGCCGGGATACGTATTATCAACGAGGGCGATCTCGTCCTCACCGAAAACCAGGTAGGCGTTATACGTCGTTCCATGTAACGTGTACCCGTGGTAGTTCCTTATGTCCCAATCTAAGACGCCTACCCAATAAACGCCATCTGCGATCTTTACCGAGTCAGCTTTCATGATATTACCTGCCATATGGGGTGCTCTGTTGTTATGAGCGCTCCCCGGATACGGTTTACGTAGATATGACGGCTCACGCAATGTAAAAAGCATGCTTTTTATACGGTCAGTCTATACTGTTCTCAGGATATTTGTTGTGTTTCGGCCGCTACAATCGTAAACGGCAAACAAAGTAGTATCCTTTTTGATACGGTGAGGGCTGCACGTGGAATCAACGATTGTTGTGGGTGGATTCTTCGGAGATGAAGGTAAAGGCAAGATCGTCGCTCACATTGCTTTTTCTGATAAACCAAAGATTATCGCCCGAGGAGGAATCGGCCCGAACGCAGGGCACACGGTCGAAGTTAGCGGGAACACGTTTGGCGTCCGCATGATCCCTTCGGGGTTTGTGTACCCGGAAGCTCGATTGCTTGTGGGGGCGGGCGTGCTCGTTGATCCGCGCGTGCTCGCGGATGAAGTGGCCTCCCTCAAGGTAGCAAGCCGGGTGGGCGTTGATTATCGCTGCGCAATTATAGAAGCGAGGCACATAGAGGCTGACAGGACCGACGCTTACCTGTCGCAAACAATAGGCTCGACAGGAACTGGATGCGGACCGGCAGGGGCGGATCGAGCGAGAAGAACGACCATTCAAGCCAAAAAGATGCCGGAGCTCTCTCCTTTTTTAACAGATGTTGCAGCAGAAGTAAATAACGCACTTGACGATGGAGACAGCGTCATCCTCGAGGGTTCACAAGGGTTTGGGATCTCGCTTTTTTACGGTACCTTTCCTTACGTGACCTCAAAGGATACGACAGCCTCTCAAATAGCGTCAGATGTAGGGGTCGGTCCTACGAGAATCGACCACACAATTGTTGTCTTTAAGACATTTCCAACACGTGTAGGTGCCGGGCCGTTTGATACGCAAATGAGTGTGGAAGAGGCCGAGAAGCTCGGCATTGAAGAATTTGGCACCGTCACAGGACGCCCACGGCGCATTGG
>JAJRBK010000027.1 GCA_028679495.1 Methanobacteriota archaeon | reverse complement strand
GTATACGTACTCGCTTCTCATCAAGACCCCAAGAGGGAATTATGATCTACAGCTTCGCCACACCGCAGGCAGAAGAAGTCTATCGAGAGATCGAGGGTTCAAAGCTTCGGTCCACGTACATTGGAGGGGGGCCCCATCCAAGCGCAAAGCCCGCCGAGGCTTTGCAGTTCTTTGACTTCGTCGTGCTCGGCGAAGGAGAAGTGACGCTCCCCGACCTAATCGTCGCTCTAAGCAGCGCAAACGACACCGGATCGGTACGTGGCATTGCGTACAAGCAAGGAGATACTGTGCTCCATACAGGAGCGCGTCGCCACGCGGATCTCAACATGTTTCCACCTTTTACTGAGGGCTTGCGCTCCCCTATAGAGATCAGTCGAGGCTGCCCACACGCCTGCAAGTACTGCCAAACGCCGCGCCTCTTTGGCAATACAATGAGACACCGAAGCGTCCAATCGATAGCTCACTACAGCCGCTCCTTGACTGACGTGCGGTTCATCTCACCAAACGCGTTTGCGTACGGGTCTGATGGACGACACCCGGAGGTATCTAAAGTTGCAAGGCTCTTAGAATCCATTCAAGGGAATATCTATTTCGGCACCTTTCCTTCGGAGGTGCGACCTGAGTTTGTCACGCGCGAGTTGTTAGAGCTCGTCACCACCTACTGTGCTAACACGTCGATTCACCTCGGCGCACAATCTGGAAGCGATGCCATATTAGAGGAGATTGGTCGAGGGCACTCCCGTCACGAGGTTGAGCTCGCACTTGATTTGTGCCGTGACTGTGGTATTACTCCAGTCATCGATTTCATCTTCGGATTGCCAACGGAAACTCGCGCCGATCAACTTAAAAGTCTTGATCTGATTGAACGTATTATCGCCAAGAAAGGCAAGATACGCGCTCACTATTTCACTCCGCTTCCGGGCACCCCGTACCGAGACAAAAAACCTTCACCAGTTTCGCCCGAGGTGAACAAGAAGCTCGGCAAGCTCGCACGCGACGGACACCTTTCAGGACGGTGGGATTTTCACGCGAGCAAAAAATGGGAAACGATTTAACATAGGCAGCAATAAGTATTGACGTAATCAGTGTGATGCCTATGAAGTTCCTTGCCTTATCAGATGCTCACGGCGTGTACACGTACATCGATCAACTGTTATTCAAAGCGGGTGACGTGGACGCGGTCTGCATGCTTGGAGATATCACAGACTTTGGACCGAATTCTTTAGTTGAGGAGTTTCTAAGCCTAATCGGCGATGATGTCCCAACGCTCATGATACCTGGTAATTGTGATCTCCCTACCATTATTGAAACTATTGAAGAGTCCTCAGCCGTCAACTTACACCTAAAAAGCTTTGACTATGACACCATAAAGTTCTTAGGCATCGGTGGCGCAAATCCGACTCCGTTTAACACTCCTTTTGAATTTACTGAAGAAGAGATGGAAGGCTACATGCAAGAGCTCTTGGCCGACGCAGGAGAGACCACCGTGTTGCTTTCTCACGCACCACCAAAGGGGTTCCTTGATCTAGCCAACGACGTTCACGTAGGTAGTGAGGCAATTCTGCAAGCAGTAGGAGTTGTAGATGTCATCGCCTGCGGGCATATCCACGAACAACGGGGCGTCACGACGGCAAACGGGACGTCAATCGTCAATCCTGGAATGGCGGCGCGCGGCAGTGGCGCTCTTATCGAAATAACCCCTGGAAGTAAGCCAGACATAACGTTAATTCAAGTGTAGCCTTCAAGATGAGTTCCTGGTTGTCTTGCTGAGCAACTCGAGGTATGATTCTCGCACAGTGCTTTTGCGATCAATGCCAATCTCTTCAAGGAACGAAAAGACTTGTTCCTCAGCTGATTCTGTCAGGTCTTCTAATAACATCTCTACTTCAATAAAGCGGCCGAGACCTCGGACATCGTCGATCGCGATGCATATACCATTACGCTCAAACCTTTCCCTTGTTTTCTCAACGGAGGCGACCTCGACGAACCCTAAACGTCGAAAGATGATGTGCGCTTCATCGAAGTCGTTTACCATAAGCTCGTGTTCTTCTCGCATTTTTGTGACTTGACTCAAGCGCGGACCTTTATAAGTGATGGTGGTCTTGTGCTCTGAGCGCCGGATGCGTAACGCTTCGTCAGTTGCTACAAAGTCATTGCAGGGGTGCCGATAGTACGTGTCAACCTGGATCTGTCGATCGATGTGAGACAAGTCGAGGTGTCGCAAGCGCTCCAAAGCGTCGTCAGAAAGAGCCGCTTTCACCTCAAGCTCGAGCATGGACATGGATAAGGGTTTTAAGTATTAAACGTAAGTACTGGCTATGAGCGTCAAACCGGGCGATTTTGTACGATTATCCTATACCGGCCGCTTGGATAGCGGAGACGTCTTCGATACGACAGATGCGGAAGTGGCAGAGGAAAACGGGATATTTGCTGAAGGCGTCAACTATGCACCTATCATTATTATTGCAGGAGAGAACATGGTGGTCAAAGGACTTGACGAGGATCTCATCGCGAAAGAAGCGGGCTATGAGGGAACTGTCACTGTGCCACCCGAAAAGGCCTTTGGTGAGCGTGTTCCTGAACTCGTCGAGGTGGTTCCTACACGGCGGTTCGAGAAAAGGCCTGTCCCCGGCATGCGAGTTTCTCTGGACAACAGGACAGGGACAGTTGAGAGCGTCGTTGGTGGACGCGTGCGTGTCGATTTCAACTCTCCTTACGCGGGTAAAACGGTCCGTTACGAGTATAAGATTGACAAAGTCATTAGAAGCAAGGCTGAAAAGATCAAAGGCTTGCTCAAATATTATCTCAATCGAGATTTTGAGGTAACTGTTAAGGATAAACTGGTCACCGTTTTAGTGCCCTACGAGCTTGGATTCAACCAGACAGTTCAGTATTACAAACAGCTCCTAGCCGAAAAGATCATGCAGTTCGCGAAGGTAGACGAAGTTGATTACGTTGAAGTGCACAAAAAGCATGAGCACGCCGAGGAGAAGAGCGCACAATCGGAAGAGCTGCCTGAGCAGTCTGAGAGTATAACACAACCGACTCATGAGAAAGAGTAGGACAGTCTTCTTCTGCTACAACAAGCTCGAATCGGGAAAGATACCGCACGGCTTTCGACACCACGATGAGTAGTAAAACAAGGACCGTTGCGGGCTCACGTTGTGTCGTTCGTTGTGTGGCTAATTCGGTTCTTCTGCTTCCTACATTAGCGCTTGAGTTCGACAAGCTTTAGCGACTTCCCCTCGACACACGCCTCTGGTACATCGCCGACAACTGCAGATATAACCAGTTTTTCCCCGTGCTCAATCCCGTTTGGGTGACACAACTCGTAGATCTTGCAATCGAGCGTCTCACATTCGCTCGATTTATATACAATCTTCGAGCCCGAAAATGCGTTTTTAGAATCGATAGCAACAATGCTCGGACTTTCTGTGACCTCCACCGCCCTTACTCCGACATCGTGTAAGGCGCACTTGTGCTCCGTGTTGCCGCGTACAGCGGTGATCCTATATCTTCGGCCTACGGCGAGGTTTAAACACGTATTTCTGAGCTTACATGCTTCGCATTCAGCAGTGGGCCCGTTGAAAATAAATTCTGTCCCTATTTTAGCAAGATCTACGCCGATAAGAGTTATACTGGGGTTTCCTTTTACCATGCCATCCGTCCTAATGTGTAAGCCTACGTCACTTGAAGCGTATATGAATAGGTTGTCTTTTTCTGGTAATAAACTTATCAATACGCTTTAGCCGACGACGAGTGTGACCCTTGCCAACTCCTCCGCAGCTTTCCTCGTCAGTCCTTCTCCAAGGATCGTGTATCGCTCTGGCCGTATGTTCTTCGCATAGAGCAAGGCCTCAATAATATAGCGGTCGTCGATGCCTAGTTCGCGCGCATTTACTGGTGCACCTATGTTCTGCAGTGCGCGGCGGATTTTTTGCCAATCTCCGCCGTGGAGGTAAGTCATCATAATAGTACCTACCCCACATTGTTCACCGTGAAGCGCCGGTGAAGGCGCTAATACATCAAGCGCGTGACTGAACTTGTGCTCGCTCCCTGACGCAGGGCGGGACGATCCGGCTATGCTCATGGCGACGCTGCTTGAGACGAGCGCCTTTACCACAAGTCTGACTGACTCCTCTAAGTTGGGCTTTATTTGGCTCGAGGAGTCGAGGATAATTTCTGTTGACATCAAGGAGAGCGCTGCAGCATACTCGCTGAACTCCTCGCCTCGCAATTTTTTCGCCAGCTCCCAGTCCTTGACTGCGGTGTAGTTGGATATAAGGTCACCGCAGCCGGCTGCGAGGAGCCGATGTGGCGCCTGAGCGATGATTCCGGTGTCGGCGATTATAGCAAGAGGGGTCTGCGCTTCTATTGACTGAGTCCCCTCTTCGAAACGGATTGAGGCGCGCATCGATGCAATTCCATCGTGGCTTGCGGCGGTCGGAACGCTTATGAAAGGAAGACGTGCTGTAACCGAGGCGATCTTTGCGATGTCGATTGTTTTCCCTCCGCCAACGGCGAGTATGAAGCCATCTCCTGACGCTCGCTCCGATGCTCGAGCAGCAACTCTTTCTACCTCCTGAATGGTCGCATCTGCCACAACGAGCACTTCAGTCGAGTACTCCTCGTCGAGCATGTGTTTAATCTGCCTGCCATAACGACACGTTAAAGGCCCACAGACGATTAATCCCGCCCCACCAAGTTTAAGTTCTCTCAGGACGTTTCCAACTTCAAGTAGGGCATCGTGTTCCATCACAACGATTCTTGGAAGTGACATCCATCGTTTCATTGTTGATCTATTCTTTGACAGTCGACGTAGGCAAGTTCATCAACGACTACTACATAAACCCTATCATTTATGACACCGGGTATAACCTCGTTAACACCATAACATGGGCCATAATATTAGGACTGAGCCTTTTTGGCGTCCTAAAGCTTCTTAACAAGCTTAAGATTGACGTTGACGAAGCATTCATTCTGGCAGTGTCTCCTTACATCTTTGTAGGCGGTTCCCTGCGCGTCGTTGAAGATGCAGGCATTGTGTCAGCTCCTCTGAAGTATCTTCTCATTACTCCCCTCATCTACTTTTTCATATTTGCAGTGTGCGTCGCTGTGCTCGTGGCGTCAGTGGCGCTCGAGCGCTCGTCGCGGGTCAGGTATTACTGGCCTTTTGCGCTCTTTGGTGTCGCGTGGAGCGTCTTTGATGTCTGGCTTCTCTATTTGAGGGCAGAGTCGTTTGATGGGGCTATTCTGCTCGCTATATCTACGATAGGCGTCGCACTTGCGGTCGGAGTGTACCTCGTGGCGCGGTTCCTCAAGATCAAACTGTTACGAGATCGCGTCAACGCCTATATTCTCGATTCCCAGCTCCTTGACGCGACCGCCACGTCATTCGGGATAACGTTTCTCCCGTATGCTGAAAAGCACGTACTGCCCAACTTCCTCATCGACCTCACGGGCACCGCGTTTATTATGTACCCGCTGAAGCTTGTCGTGATTATTCCTGTGCTATACGTGATAGATCAGTATTTAAAGGATGAATCGAAAAACCTGACGGGATTGGTGAAGCTTGCTATTCTCACGGTTGGCCTTGCGCCGGCAATTAGAAACACGTTGCGGATGACACTCGGCATATGAATGATGTGAGCGTCGCTTTCACCCCAGCGCACACGGTGATAGAGTGAAGAAGTCTGAATTCAGCGAGTGGTTCAACGAGCTGTTGGTTGACGCCCAAATCATGGACGTGAGATACCCCGTCAAAGGGTTCTACGTCTGGTTCCCCTTCGGCTTTAACTTACGAAACCGTACGTACAACGTGCTCCGGTCACTCCTTGACACAGATCACGAAGAAGCGTATTTTCCGCTGCTTATTCCTGAACACGAGCTCCTCAAAGAGTCGGAGCATATCAAAGGGTTTGAAGACGAGGTGTTTTGGGTCACGCGCGGGGGGTCCACCACGCTTGATGTGCCGCTCGCGTTGCGACCGACGTCAGAGACCGCCATGTACCCGATGTTCAGCATCTGGATACGCTCGCACGCCGATCTGCCGCTGCGGTTGTACCAGCTCGTGAACACGTTTCGCTACGAGACCAAACACACGCGGCCGCTCATCCGCCTGCGCGAGATCACAAGCTTCCTTGAGGCACATACAGCACACGAAACGTGGGAGGACGCGAAGTTACAGACCGAGGTTGCCATCAAGCTGTACAAAGAGTTTTACGACGGGCTCGGGGTGCCATATGTTATCTCACGCCGACCGGACTGGGACAAGTTTCCGGGAGCTGATTATACCATAGCATTTGACACGCTCATGCCTGACGGCAAAAGCTTGCAGATCGGCACAATCCATCACCTCGGCACGAAGTTTGCAAAGACGTTTGACATTATGTACGAGGACCGTGATGGAGAGCAGCAATACGTCAATCAAACATGCTATGGAGTTTCAGAACGGTGTATCGCGGCCTTGATATCGGTTCACGGCGACGACAAGGGTTTGATCTTACCCCCTGAGGTCGCGCCAACGCAAGTCGTTATTATCCCTATTTTTAAAACAGCGGCGGATGATGAGGCGCTCATTGAGGCGTGTGAATGGGTAGCGCGCGAGCTGTCTGAGTACCGCACAACGATCGACCTAGCTGATGAACGGCCTGGGGCGAAGTATTACAAGTGGGAGCGACAAGGCGTGCCGATACGAGTCGAAGTAGGGCCACGTGATCTTGCAGAGGGCTCAGTGACCGTCGCCAGAAGAGATACCGGAGAAAAAGAGAGCGTGCCCCGTGCCCAGTTATCGGCACATATCGCCCAGCTGGCGTGTGATATCCTCGCAAACATCGCCGGAAAGGCGCACGCCTTCATGCTCTCTAAGACGAACGTCATTGACAAGCCAGAAGAGGCAAAAGGCCAGCACGGCATGTTTAAGATTGCGTGGTGTGGCTCCGAAGACTGTGGGCGCACGCTTGAGGTGCTCAGTGATGCCGACATCTTAGGGGAGTTTGAAGAAGCGTCGGAGAGCTTCTGTCCTATATGTAACGCGACGACATATGTGCAGGCGCTCTTGGCCCGACCGTACTAAACGTTCACGTGTCGCTTGGAATTCTTTGGTCCGATATTCACGCAGCGCATAAACGATGAGCTGGGTTCTTATCTTCCTCAGTCTTCACACGGCGGAGTCTCTTAGGTAAGTTTTCATGATCGTAGTCTTGCTTTTTCAATCAAATTATGTCTATAGTTAGACTAAAGCTATTATTACTCGTATGGATACGTCCACTTCACAAAATCGGTAAACTTTTGGCAAAGTTTTGGTCAACTTTTTACACAAGACCGCGGTGAACGCGCTGCTTTTTACATATGCGAAAGGCCCCAAAAGCGCCAAAGGCTTTTCTAACAATAAAACAAACGAACGCTGATGGACGTTAAAGCGCTTGACGCGACGATACACGAGTCCGGACTTGACGCATACATTGAATACGACTCTTCTGTGCAAAACGCAAACTTATATTATCTCACGTCGTTTTTAGCAGGGGATCCGTTCCTCTTTATGCGCTGCGACACGCAGTCAACCCTTGTCGTTTCGAGTATGGAGAGAGAGAGGGCTGCCCGGACGTCAAGCGTTGACCGGGTGCATACGCGAGAGGCCTATCTCGGCGACACGTCGATACCGAATCGGGAGCAAGCGGCAACCGAACTCATCACTTCGGTGCTCCGAGCGAACGACGCACACCGAGTCGGCGTTGGCCACTCATTTCCCGTCGTGTTGGCAGATATGGTGCGGAGCAAAGGCTATGAACTGCAGCCTATAGCGGGGACCGTGGAGGGCCTACGAGAGGTGAAGAGTGCGTACGAGCTCAAGGAGATCGAAGCAGTACAGCGTTCGTGTGAACGGGCGCTCGATAGCGCATTGTCAATGATAAAGCACAGCACGGCCGTCGAGGGTGAACTCCATTATAAGGGAACCGCCCTCACCTCAGAACGGCTCAAAGCGATTCTCGGCTGCTCGCTCATCAACGACGCGTGCACGGCATCCGACACCATTGTCTCAAGCGGAGCAGACTCTGCCGTCCCACATCTTCCCGGGTCAGGGCCGATCAGATCGGACGCGCCTGTCGTGTTCGACATCTTCCCCCAGTCCGTACAATCGAGATACAACGCTGACATGTCACGGACGGTGGTGCGCGGAGAGCCCTCACGCGCGCTAACCGACGTGTACGACGCGGTAAAAGACGCACAAGACGTCGCGTTCGGCCTGTTAAAGCCGGGCGTCACGGGGGCAGACGTGCACGCAGCCGTCGTCGAATTCTTTGAACAACGAGGCTTCAAAACAGACCTCAAAAAAGGTTGCGGCTTCATCCACTCGACAGGCCACGGGCTTGGACTCGAAGTCCATGAGCTGCCTTTAATAAGCAAAAACGGAGGCACGCTGCAACCAGGTAACGTCATAACGATCGAGCCGGGCCTATACTATCCCGATATCGGCGGCGTGCGACTGGAAGACGTAGCAGTTATTACAGAGCGCGGTTATAAGAACATAACACATTTTGAGAAGAAGTTGGTGATATGAGTGCACGAAGCTGATGTGCTGGATAAATATCGTGAAGCCGGGCAGATTTTAGCAGACGTTCGCAGTGAGGCTGTGAAGAAAGTAAAAGTCGGACACAGGCTGCTTGATCTAGCGGAAAACATCGAACATACGATCCGACAAAAAGGAGGAGAGGTTGCATTTCCGCCTAATATCTCGCGAAACGAGGAGGCAGCTCACGCTACACCATCCAAAGAAGACGTCTCGGTATTCGGAAAGGATCTGGTCAAGTTAGATATTGGCGTTCACGTTGATGGGTATATCGCCGATACCGCGGTGACGGTCGATCTAGGGAAGCACGACACGCTCGTGAAAGCAGCAAACGATGCGCTTGACGCAGCAATTGACGTGGTAAAAGCAGGCGTCGATATAGAGGTGATAAGTGTCGCCATAGAAGAGGCCATAGAGGGTTACGGCGTGCTGCCCGTAGCAAATCTCACCGGTCACGGGTTAGAGCGCTACACCCAGCACGCGCCGCCTTCAATTCCTAACAGGAAGATTCAAAGCGGCGTGAAGCTTGAGGAGGGGCAAGTCGTCGCGATCGAGCCTTTTGCCTCGGATGGTAACGGACGAGTACACGAGGCGGGAAAAGTTGAAATCTATAGTTTTGTCAAAGCCAAGCCTATACGGTCTCCTGAAGCACGTGCTATCCTCAAGCAGATAGAGGGATATAAAACGCTGCCCTTTGCGAAGCGATGGCTTGAAGGCCGCGTCGACCTCGGTCTTAAACAGCTCGAACTTGCAGGCATAATTCGAGGGTACCCCGTTCTTAAGGACCGCGGGCTTGTGTCACAGGCCGAAGACACAGTTATCGTTACAGCAGACGGGTGCGAGGTAATTACACGCCGTCCTTAATTAAGCACGAAAGGCCATCTGCACGTTCTCTGCGCCAACCAGCACAATTGTCGCTGACAAGCGGCATTTTAAGGCACCGTGTTAACCTCCGAACGTCTCAAAGCATCGCTCGGCTGTTCACTTATCCAGTATGGGTGCACGGCATCGGACATCATCCTCTCAAGCGGGGCCGAATCTGCGCTGCCTCATCTCCCTGGGTCAGGGCCGCTCAGGCCAGATGCTCCAAGCGTGTTTGACATCTCTCCCCAGTGCGTAAAGTCGAGGTGCAACGCTGACATGTCACGGACGGTAGTGTGTGGAGAAGCCCCACAGG
>JAJRBK010000026.1 GCA_028679495.1 Methanobacteriota archaeon | reverse complement strand
TCGCTCTCCTGCTCAGTCAGATGAGGCACTAGTTCGAACGCAGAGAGAGGAAACGTCACATAGTGCGGGTCATGAGGGTGTTCGTCGATCAACGTGAAGCTGTGCACGATCTCGGCGGTCAAGGCTTTCGTTGGTCCATGGTCGTTTAGGTAACGGCGCAGCAGCGCGAAAGCTCGCGCTCGTTCTGCTTTTAGTATTGACCGTCGAAGCTCCGTGAGTACGTCGGGCGATTGATTGACCCGCTCATTGGTGATGAGCATATCGAGTGCCGCACTGGAAAGCGTGGTCGGGAGTTCGGTACTTATCACATCTAACTGTGAGAGCGCGTGGCCGTAGAGTTCGCTCCCGAGGAATGGGCGGTTTTTTATGAGCCCGTTTGCCACGATAACGTAGTGGTACCCAACGAATGTTCCTTTCGTCACCAATCGAGCAAGAATCTCACTGAGCGCTCGTGATGGCCTCTCGTAGCTCGACAAGGTGATAGGAGACGACTGCATAAGATAGAGGGTAGTCGTAAAAAGGTGGTTCTTTGCCTGTGGCCACCCTACACGCCGCGCGAGCCGGATAAGGCTGTCGGTACATGAGTAGTAGTGGCCGATGTCCTGAGAGAGGTTGTTACATCCGATACCTAGCTGTGTCCGTAGCACCTCCTCAAGGCCCTCAGCTTCAGCCACCGTGTGGGCGTAGAAGAGGGCTGCATTGACCTTTGGTTTTTTCATCGCGTCGATATATCGCTCGGTGGCACTGGTCAGCGGCTCGGCGCCACTTGAAAACGAGGTGGCTTGTTGGCTCACAAATTTAGGTGACCACGTGAGGTACTCGACGAACCTATCGAGGAAATCGCTATGGAGGGACTCAGGTACATCGTGTAGCAGCCGAAGCAGATATTCATGCTCTTTAGGCACGTGAATACTCATCCACTGGTGGCTAAACGCGCCGAGCGAGAGCGGCTCAAGCAGGTCAAGCACGTCCCACGCACTCTGCCCGTTGCGGCAGAGCGCCTGTGTAAGGGAGCGCGCCAAAGGGATATTTGAGTCTGCAACAGCTTTAACGAGCTTTCGCTCATCCCTAGTCGGTATGTCGCGTGTCAATGCGGCTTCTCGGCTCATCACACCCCCCCTTGCATAAACACCACTCCCGGTCACGTGCCATTTATGAGCAAGTGCAATAATCGCCCTGCTATATCTGTTTGGAGCGTTGCAAACGATGATTTTATGAAGCCATTCTCATCTTGAAGCTGTAATATGAGGGCATCTTTAAGCTCTATTTCTCGTTTTAATCGTGAAACCTCGCCCTCGCTATCGGATAACGCGTAGTTGATAAGCTCAGCGGCAATTCGTGCTTTAGATTTTCCCTCCGCGGTCGCTCGAGCGATAATGACATTATACCGCTCGTTACTTATGGCTGTGCAAATCTGCGGCATCGAATAATAAGCTATATCGCTCTTATAAATGACTATCGAATTGTGTTTAAATGAAAAGCAATGATTCTTCAGTTCCTCCTCCATTACTCTGCAATTTTGAGCTCAAATACTTAGAAGTCGCTTGAATTCCCTAATCTCAGAATTAACGGGAATTAAGTACTATATAGTAACTCCTTCGATAAACGTAGGGTATATATTCATGTAAATCTAATTGATTAACGCTTGGTTATCCATGGTACACTGTGATGTACAAGCGAGCGATAGCACCTCTGCAAGGTAGCCATATCGAAGAGGTGACACCAAGCGATTTGAGAAACGACACAACCATAGTGGCCTATCTCGTAAAGCGCAAGACAAGCACCTACAGCAACGGCGGGAGCGAACGCCCGGTCCTAAGGCGGCGTATGGGGGCGTAAGCGGCCATAGAGTGAACCCTTTTCAAAGAAACGGCACCTCTTTGAACGTGCATCACCCGCTACCCACTCCTCGTCTTCCTTATGCATCACCTCGGTTCCTTTGCTATAATGGAGACGCCGCCGGATACACGTACATCCGCGCTCGCCGCGTGCGTCTTGCGTGCTGCTTGGTCGGATAGGGTGAACAACAACGCTTAATGCCATCTCATTTATGGAGCAGACAGTGGCGCGCCACGTAAAGGGTGTATGAGCGCACATAGGGATCGTGGGTTATGGGCGTATTGCACAGTCGCTGTGCTCTGTTTCACGCTCTGCTTTTCGGGCCTTGCTATTCCTGCGTTCGCCGCTCCTGAGGGCAATCATTCAATACCCCCAGGAGACAGTGCACAACTCACGGAACCATATGAAGTGCCTATCCCCGTTCTCGTCTCTCCGCAGACACCACCTGAGGGGGGGACATCGCCCGTTCTCTCATCAGCCGCCACAGCACCTTCTGCATCGCCAGCAGTCAATGAAACGGTTCCTATATCCGCATTGTCGGGCAGCCTAGCAACACATCAGCAGACCAGTGAGGGGATGTCCCGTCCCACGGTCTCCGTGACAGATACCACGCCAGTCAGCGAGATGCAATCTGGGTCCCACATCTTTTACGTTACGCAACCACCAATGGGCAACGAGTCGTTTGCCGCGTTGCAGTTGCCTAATAGCGGGGGAGGGGGATACATACCCCTCACGGGGTTAAGCAGCGGGGTGGCACTTGTCACGCTGGTCTTGATACGGTATTGGGCTCTGGTGTATGATGATACCCTGCACGTCTCTGACACGGTGGAGGATGGCGCACCCCCAGGGACGACGTACGCTATCATCGACCCGTTAGATTCCCACTCCTAGCAGAAAGAGCGCCGAGACAAGATCGTTCGTGTTTCTCACGTATTTTGCTGCTACAAGCAAGCCATAGGCGTCTGCCGCACAGGTTGAAGATACGTCAAAGGATATTCATCAGCACTCTACTCGTTCTGGTCTTCATTCTAGTGGCTATCAAGCATTGTACCGCGACACTACCGGAAGCGCATAGTCCACCCCTAACACAACACACACCACCTCAAGCACTTTACGCTCACGGTGAACATGTAGCCGTTAGGGGAGCGGCAGCAGTACAGCTCGATCCAC
>JAJRBK010000025.1 GCA_028679495.1 Methanobacteriota archaeon | reverse complement strand
CGAGCGACAAGTCCTGCCACTAGTTTCATCTCAGACTCTTTCATTCCCAATCGTGTCAGCTCTTGCGTTCCAAATCGAATCCCGGAAGGATTTTCCGGATCATTATGATTATCCCAGGGTAACAGATTCTTGTTGGCTATTATGTTGGCCTTTTCGAGAGCAACCGCCAAAACGCTTGCACGCCCTACGTCCAATACGATCTGATGAGACTCCGTGAATTCTTTTTCAGGACACAGCACTTTGAACTCATGGTTGTAGAGCGCCTCGCCGAGCGTCTTTGCATTCTCAATTGTCTGCTTCGCATAGGCCTTCCCAAATTCAAGCATTTCGACGAGTGTCACTGCGAGACCCGCTACGTGATGTAAATGGTGGTTGCTTACTGTTCCCGGAAACACAGCGTCATCGATCGCGTCCGCTAGAGCAGGCGTCGAAAAAATTATGCCGCCCTGAGGCCCAGGAAACGTCTTATGCGTCGAACCGGTCATCACATCAACCCCCTCGCCGAGAGGATCCTGGAACTCCTGACCTGCAATGAGGCCGAGCACGTGTGCAGAGTCGTATACGATTGTGGCGCCGACGTCACGTGCGGCATCGCAGGCCTCTTTGACCGGATGTGGGAAGAGAAACAAGCTCGCCCCAAAGAGTATGATTTTGGGCCTCTTTTCATAAATCGTAGCGATCATCGAGTCGGTGTCGATATTCATCTCGTCGTAGTCAAAGGGATGTTTGACGATCCTCAGATGACGAATGCCCGGACCGGACTTGGCCCCGTGACTTATATGGCCCCCGTGTGAGGTGTCAAGCGCCATCAATGTGTCATTTAGGTTTGAAAGGGCAAAAAAAGCAGCGATATTAGCGTTTACGCCCGAGATAGGTTGAACGTTCACGTGCTCTGCCCTGAACAGTTTGAGGGACAAGTCGATGGCGTATTGCTCGACCTCGTCGATGTACTTGACCCCTTGGTAGAAACGGTGGCCAACCTTACCCTCGGCGTATCGATGGCCGAAATCGGATGCCAAAAGCTGACGCACGGCGGGACTGGTGATATTCTCACTCGCGATCAGAGGGAGGGATTCGCTGAACCACTTGTGATGAGCCCTCACCGATCGCGTTACGTCCTCGACGTCCATGGCATCTAGAGATTATGCGTGCCTATGATAAACCTTTCTCACCTAGGCCCCACAGCAAGATTGAATTCGATTTTAAAGACGTCAAAAGACGTTACTATTTATATTCCGCATTGATATGTACGTGCAAAAGTTGGTTTTGAAAACTCCGAGGTGTTCGCGATGAGACCTCTCCGCAAATCTCTACTAATCTTCCTTGTTGTCACCGTGCTGTTCATCATCGTTTATAGCTATGTCTTCCTCTTCCTGATGGCCAGTGCTGAAGGCAGGTCATATTCGATAATCGACGCCGTCTACTGGGTCATCGCAACGATGACCACGCAAGGTCTCGGAGATATCGTCTTTGAAAGCGGCGCTGGCAGGACATTTGCAGTGCTTGTAATGCTAACTGGTATCGTCATCTTTTTCGTAATCCTCATACCTGTCGTCCTTGAGCCCGTTCTGGAGAGCGTTAGGCGATCATTGCCAACGAAGTCAAAGGCCAACAATCACGTTTTGATCGTGGGCTACAACTCTCTGGTAGACGCGATTATCGAGGATTTTGAAGAGCGGGGTTTACCGTACCTCGTTATTGACGACGACAGGGAAGTTATTGAGGCCCTGGTCGAACGAAAGATCCCGTGCATATTGGGGGATCCCGGCGACGAAGTGACTCTGCGAAACGCTCAGATAGAGCGCGCAAATAAGGTCGTTCTCAATGAGAGCGATGAGAAGAATGCCATTGTCGCACTTACGGCAAAGAAGCTTACGCAAGCGGACATCATTAGTCTTGTTGACGACATGTCAAATGCCGCATATTTGCTCTATGCTGGAGCGGACAAAGTCGTATCGCCTAAACAACTGCTTGGCATTGACATTGGCTACAAGGCCGCCATGCCTGTGACGCACCGGCTTGTTGGGACGACTCCCCTGAAAGGAGCTTTGCGGATTTTTGAGCTCCCCATTCTCGGAGAAAGCGGCATCAACGGGTTATCGATCGAAGATGCCAAGATACGTGAGCGAACCGGTGCGACAATCATAGGCATGTGGAAGCGCGCAAAACTCAGCTTAAATCCATCGGCCTCGGAAATCATCACGGACACCACTGTGCTCTTGCTCATCGGCACAAAAAAACAACTCGACGCGGCAAAGGAACTCTCAATGTGTCGGCTCGATGGCACGTACTGCGCGATCAGGGGGCACTATATCGTCGCGGGGTACGGCGACGTCGGAAAACGGGCATCCAAGGTATTGCGGTCAAACGGTATTGAACACATCATTATCGATATGCACCAAGGTGACGTGGTGGGAAGCTCTGCCGATAGGACGATCCTTAAGCAAGCAGGGATTACCGAAGCATCTACGCTTCTCGTCACGATCAATAATGACCTTGACGCAATCTATACAACTCTAGTCGCGAGAAAACTCAACCCCCATATTGATATTTTCTGTCGCGCAGTGCGCCCACAAGCAGTTGAAAAGTTGTATCAAGCGGGGGCAGACTTTGTGCTGTCTCAATCCGTTGTAGCTGGTCAAGTCTTGTTGAAATTTGTTGACCCCCAGCCGCGTGGCACGCAACTTCGGGAGATCATGCTCTCAGAGGACATGAAGGTTGTCGAATATCCTGCGGGTCCGTCACTCGTAGGCAAAAGTCTAGAGGATGTTAAGATGCGATCACGCACAGGGTGCACCGTTATCGCCGTCACTGTCGATGGAGCAACTACACCGAATCCCGATCCGCATCAAGTTATCCCTGAAGACTCTTTTTTAACGGTTATCGGCACGCCAGAACAGATACGTGAATTCAAGCGTATCTTCGGATAGCGATTTAGCGGACTCTTTCTCAATGCATTTTACAGCACTGCTGCTAAACAAAGCCACAAGCTAAATTAGACTCAGATCATGGGTTTT
>JAJRBK010000215.1 GCA_028679495.1 Methanobacteriota archaeon | reverse complement strand
TGCCTCCGCGCCGGCGGCATTCGCGAGCTGACTCTACATTCAGATGATCCAAAGGCGCGAAAAATCGCCATCGAAGAAGTGGCGAACTGTAACTCAGGTCGCCTGGTAGCGCTTGATAAAAAAACTGGAAAACCCATTGAGCCGGAGTTTGACCCCTCCATCGCAGTGGTCGAGGAACCGCTAAGAGGATATAGCGGTCCTCTCTGGGTCCGCGGATGCATCCCCATAGCAGCAGCGAATGGGACGACTTACGAAATCCGCAATCGCGTCACCCTTTGCCGATGTGGCAGATCTTCGAACAAACCTTTTTGTGACGGCAGCCACAGGGAGACCAAGGGAGGCTTTTCGCGCTGAAAGTCGCTGGCCGACCGGGTGATTAAGGTTTACCCCTAAAGGCCTTTTTTGAATGTGGCACACGAAGACGACGAAGAAGACGAAGGCTACGTGGACGATGAATACTGACGGTACAAGGTCTGAAGGCGATAGAGCGCCTTTTAGAAAGGCACACGCCCGTTTATCTCTTGTAGGTCCTCATCTTGAAACTGCAGATTGTCAGGACTATAGAACGAAAGCCTCAGCTGGCCTGCAATTATTTCGAAACTAGTCAGTGTTTGTATTAGGCTACGGTTGCTGCGTCGAATTCGTCCATCAAAGCTGAATTATACAAAGTATCCACAGGGCTCCGGACGCTTGCTGTTGCGCTATGTTATTGCATCGCTCCAGCCTGTTCGCTGAAATACCGCTTAAGCAGCCCACTGCTTATAAACATAAACACCGGAGGCATGACCGTGGCAGAACCTGTGGATGCGATACTGGCGTTTCACAACGCCTTTAGGAATGACATGGGGCAGATCGATACCGCAGCGTTGGACTCAGCACGGGGAAAGGAAGGTCTTGCCGCCGCCATTGAGCGTTTCCGGTTCTTTAATGAGGTGTTGGTTTGGCACGCCGATGGAGAGGAGCTTGCCATCTTCCCCGCGCTCGAAGAAGTCGCGCCCTTGGTTGCTGAAGCCTATGCAAAAGATCATCGCGGGTTGGACGCCGCGTTTGATGAATTGAATACGTCATACATTGCACGTGACCCGTTGAGAATCGCCCGGGCCACTGCTGCATTCCGCTTTCATCTCATGATCCACTTATACAAGGAAGATACGCACCTCTATCGGATTTTCAGGGAACGAATCCCCTTGCCACAACAAGGGAAGGCCGTAGGCATCATGGCCAGCGCGGTCCCCCAAGAACGCTTCTCGGAAGTGGTGATGTGGCTGGTTCCACTGTTGGAGCAGGAAGATCGCGAGAACATGATTCAGATCTGGCACACGATGATGCCTGCACCTGCGTTCGCTGGAGTAAAAGAACTCATAAAAAAGGCCGTCGGCAGCGACTGGGCCGAACTCACGCGTCGCATTCCAACATTAGACGAGTAGTGATCCCGAGCTAGTGAAGGAAGAAGTACCCTACTGCACCAGAGTCTCGTGCTTTTCTGTAGTGTCTGCCGTGGATCGATACACTACTGAACGCTGCTCGGACAGCTGCATCGCACGATTGTAAGAGTTACATCCCTCCAATACTTCATATACGTGTCATACACGTGTTCTGGCAGCGGATGCCAATAATTACTCCACTCAATGCCACGGACGCCGTGCGTGAGGAGTAAACACAATTGGATTGCCTAGGTCGACAGGGTTGGAGCCTCCACCAGGCTCTGGTTGCTGCGTTCAATTCACCTTTTAAAGCGTTCAGACGTTGCTAAACCGCCGGGGCTTCAATACTAAAGCGACCAAAATAAAGGACTGTTGTGATTAAAATAGGAAGAACGAAGCCCCTTTTGTTGCAGTTAGTTGCTACGTTACCTCAAACTGCTTCACGTACTCCGCTGGTACGGCCAGCGTTCTAAGTTTGTCCGGCATTTCCTAACCGATAGCTGAAGGTGGCCTGAAACGAGTATGGAAAACATCTATGTATTCAAATGTGTCGCGTTTTGCTTCTGAACAGCTACTTTTCAATTTGGGCAAAACGAAAGCCCATGTCAAACGCTTTTTGACAGTCTTTCGGAAATTCTTCTTTTCGCCTCTTTGCTTTCTCTTCAACGTTAAATAATGTTGACTCATACTTAGAATAATCGTCAAATTGATAGGTGTCGGTAACAAACAGCGATTCTGATTCCCCGAAGATCCTCTTCATTGTCATTTCAGCCAAACTGAGATCATGATCATAGCCCATTCGCTTCATCTGGTCTTCTTGGGCATTCATAGTGTAAATTAAACCCGTCTTGATTCTCCTAGCAAAAAGCGTTGAATGATTCGCATCATACACCAAGTGCGGAAACAGCAACCTTTCCATAAAGGATCGCATTTCGCCAGTAGCGGTTCCGAAATAAATAGGCGAACCCAAGATAACGGCATCAGCTTCCCCCGCTTTTTTGAGAACTGATGTCAAGTCATCGTTTACGGCACACCTAGCGTAGCTCTCGCCATTTTTCAGTTTGCAGGCGAAACAGCTTATGCAGCCTTTAAAATTCAGTTTATATAGGTGGACGAGTTCAGTCTCAGCTCCCTGTGAAGCTGCTCCTTCAAGCGCATTGTTCAATAGGGTCGCGGTGTTGCATTTGGCTCTCGGGCTTCCGTTTATTGCTAATACTTTCACAAGCATTGCGTTTCCCTCATAGCGATTAATCTTTTGTTTATTCGGATGTATCTGAACATTGACTCCTCAGAAGCTTCAGCCAACAACTACGACATCCCGCTGCAAAACGCACCCTGAACGCACCGCACAGATCAGGTCCTCAACAGGACCGCCAGACTCAGCAGTATTGTTGCTGAAAAAAGATGGAAATGGCGCGCGATTTCCGATTGCGCTTAGTATATCAGGAACTACCTGCGTTTTTCTTCGGCGACGTGATTCTGAGACCGCTATCGTCGTCAATTACCACGGGAACTAACGTGCCGTTCACATCAAACCGGCGAAAGACCCGAAACTTGTACTCTCTACCTTTGTTGTCTCGTACGCGGTAGAAGTAGAATTCGTCATCCGCGACCGTCTCTGTTTTCATATCGCTAACATCTGCCCCAGGCCCTAGCGCATCTCTTAGCCATTCAGTAACTACCTTTCTAAGTTCTTGTACGTCTTTTGGATAAACTTCCATACGTGACGCCTCCTTACCTATAATGTATTGTAAGAGGGTAAACCCTTAATATTAAACGTGTTTCTTCCTATTCGAGTTGACAGTTTTTCTCTCAAACCCGCTCGGCGTGCAATCCGATCTTAAGAGCGGATTATTTACGAAGTTACGACACGAATAATCTAGGACATGAACACACGATTTCCACCGGCATAACACCAGACTCCCTGTCATCCAAGCGCTAGCATTTTCGTACGCTTGTGACTTGGGGCACTCTACTCGATCGAAGATGATATCTGCCCCCCCTCTCTTTTAGTATAGGAAGAGTGGGAAGCATAAGGAGGTCACCCAATGAAGCTTGAAGACGCTATCGAGATGCATGGCAAGATGGCCATTGCGCTAGATATTGTAGAGCAGTGTACGGCATTTGCACCTTTAATCCCGGAGGTAAGAACCAACCTTGTGTACGCGCAGCCTCACGCCCAAACGACTGATGATGTGCTTGCGATCGATGGAAGGATCACTGTCGTCAACGGGCTACCAAAAGCTGCAGGCAAGCCGCACTTTGGGGCATCAAGCCACATGGCACGGCTTGTGTTAGAGCTCGCCAAGACCGATCCATCAATCAGAGCAGGCGTAAACTTCGCCTGCAACCCATCTCTCGTGAAATGGCTCACGGCGTATTGTGCAACCCAAGGGTGGATCTTCAGCGTAATTGATCGCAGCGCAGAGCCAGAGGAAATGAAGGAAACCGAGGGCGCTTCCATGCCGTGGAAGGTAAAGGAAGCAATCAAGGCCGCAGGTGGGCGCGTGCCAAAGGTCTTCTATGAAACCGGGGCTATCGGTAAAGAGCCCGTATCGGTGCTCGTTGGAAAGGATCCTATCGAGGTAGCAGAGGAAATCTGCGAAATCGCGAGGCGCTACAATGCGGGACGCTAATATCGGGAAGATTGATCTTGATACCTTTACCTCGTTCATCCTCCCACGTCTGGGAAGAAAGGATGACACGGTGATCGTGCCACCGAGAACAGGCATCGACGCAGCGGTTATTGATATCGGTCATGACAACGTGTTGATCATAGCAGAGGATCCCATTTTTGCTGTTCCGATGCAGCCGTGGGAGATGTTTGGGTGGTACACGGTTCACATCGGCGCAAGCGATGTGGCAGTCATGGGCGCCAAGCCGCGCTACATGATGTACTCCCTTTTAATGCCCCCTGAAACGACGGAAGAGGACTTCAAAACCATCGTAAACGCCATACACGAGGCCGCGCTGGAGCTTGACATAGCGATCGTCGGAGGGCATACTGGACGTTATCCTGGCTTCGCCGCTCCCACGATAGGCGGCGTGACGGTGTTCGCTATTGTTGACAAGCGGAGTTACGTGACGCCGGCAGGCGCAAAACCAGGAAACGATGTCATCCTCACTAAGGGTCCGGCGATAGAGGCAGCGGCGATTCTATCAGTTATCAGGCAAGACGAGTTGATGGAGCGCTATCCCTCATCGCTGGTGAAGGAAGCGCAAGCGCTGTGCAACCAGATGACCGTTGTTAAGGATGCCTTATTAGCCATGGATGCTGGGGGGGTGACCGCCATGCACGATGCTACAGAGGGCGGCGTCATAGGGGGACTGTTCGAGATTGCCAGCGCGAGCGGTGTAGGAATGGAAATCGACGAAGACGCCTTTGTGTGTCCAGATGCAGTGAGGGTAGTCTGTGAAGCCTTCGGTATCGATCCCCTCGCCGCAATAGCAGAAGGTTCGCTGCTCATAACGGCCGAACCCGAATGCTCGCGCGCGATATTACACAAGCTCAACGCTTCAGACATTCGAGCGTCTATCGTCGGAAAAGTAACTGGCGATCAAAAAACGCGGATCATTAAGCGACGGGATGGGACAATTGCCAGTCTCAAGATACCAGCGCAGGATCCCTTTTGGCCAGTCTTCTTTGACCAAATGGTGAAATAACCGTCAATCGTGTTGTATGACTTTTGCAGTTTATGAAAAGTTATTCAATACGCTCAGGCTTCGGCGTGCACTTTATAACGCCGCAGCCGTAAGGAGTTGGCAACGACGGAGACAGAACTAAACGCCATCGCAGCTGCAGCAAATTCTGGTCGAAGGAACCCAAGCGCTGCAATAGGAATCCCCACCGCGTTGTAAACAAGCGCCCATCCGAAGTTTTGTCGGATCGTGCGCATCGTCTTTTTTGAAAGATAAATGCTAGCAACAACATCCCGTAAGTCATCTTTGATCAGCGTAATATCCGAGGCCTCTATCGCGACATCAGTGCCGGTCCCCATGCTTATGCCTATATCAGCCTCCGCGAGCGCTGCCGCATCATTGATGCCATCGCCAACCATTGCCACCTGATGCCCCTCTTCTCTAAACGATACTATTTGCGCCGCTTTCCCTGGAGGAAGAACCTCGGAGCGGACCGTATTGATGCCGATCTGCTTTGCGATGGCAAGCGCTGCCGTCTGATTATCGCCTGTAAGCATCACCGTCGTGATTCCCATGTTTTGTAATTCAGCGACGACACGTGGCGCTTCTTGCCGCACAGTGTCTGCAACGGCGATGCCTCCCTGCAATACTTGGTCAACTGCAAGCAACATGACCGTCTTTCCTTCAGCCTCAAGTTCCCGCACCTTTGATTCAAGCGTGACGTCCACGCCGTGAGCACTCATAAGCTTCCGGTTGCCGAGCAGCACGTGCGTGCTATTCACGGAAGCGATGACCCCCTCTCCCGCAACAGCCTTAAACTCGTGAGGTTCGAGCAGCTCGACGCCCACGTCGTGGGCACGTTTGAGCACTGCTTGTGCGAGGGGATGTTCTGACCCTCGCTCGGCGCTTGCAGCAAGGTGGAGGATCTCCCGCTCGGACAGCGCCGCTTCCCGACGGTCGCCGCTAACTATGTCGGTGACCGTCAACTCCCCTTTCGTGAGCGTGCCCGTTTTGTCAAACACGATGGTATCGATGTGTTCTGCACCCTCAAGGTACTCGCCGCCCTTGATAAGAATACCATTTTCGGCACCCAAACCGGTGCCAACCATAACAGCGGTCGGGGTTGCAAGGCCTAAGGCGCACGGACAGGCAATCACGAGCACCGAGACGGTTCGCAAGAGCGCGAGATCAAAAGGAATACCCGCAAGCGTTGCTCCTACAAGCGTGATAAGAGCGGCTATGATCACTCCTGGGACGAAGTAACTGGAAGCCCGATCTGCAAATCGCTGGATTGGAGCTTTTGAGGTTTGTGCCAGCTCGACGAGACGAACAATTTGAGCAAGCGCTGTCTCAGCACCCACTTTGGTCGCCCGCACCTTCAGGAGCCCCTCACGATTGATCGTCGCGCCAATCACTTCATCTCCCGGCTGTTTGTCGACCGGGATAGACTCGCCGGTGAGCATGGATTCATCAATAGCGGAACGCCCGTCGATTATAATTCCATCGACAGGAATCTTCTCACCAGGTCGTACGAGGACTGTATCGCCGACTCGGACGTCGTCTGCTCGTACGCTGATCTCCCCACCCTCTCGTA
>JAJRBK010000249.1 GCA_028679495.1 Methanobacteriota archaeon | reverse complement strand
TCCTCAGAGCCACGGTGATCGCCGCCCCAAGGATTGGGCCGGCAAAAGTGAACCATCCGCCCAAAAGGCACATGATGAAGATCTCGAGCGAAGGACCCAGAAGAGCAAGTCCGGAAAGACCGATTTCTCCAGAACCACAAAAAGGACCCCAGCCACCCCTGCAAAGAAAGTCGCAATCACGATCGCCATGAGCTGGTGGCGCCTCACATTAATGCCCACGGCCGAACACCTAGCGGGGTTGTCTCGAATGGCTTGAAGGGTCATGCCGAAGGGAGATCGGTGGATCAGGTACATCACCACCAGGCACAGGACAAAAAAGAAGAGGATGAAGTAATAGGCGTTCGACGACGACGACAGGAAGCTCGGAATAGGAACGCCATGGATCCCGTCATCCCCGTTGGTCAGAGCATACCAGCGAAAAACAATCGCCCACAGGAGCGAGCCCAGGGAGATCTGAAGCATGGCGAAGTAAAGGCTCGTCAACCTCACACAAAACCAGCCGATAAGAAAGCCCGCAAACGCGGCGATCACCGGAGCCGCGATGAATCCGAACCACAAAGGCATATGTGCCTTGAAGAGCAGCAGAGCAAAGGCATAGGCCCCGACCCCATAAAAAACTCCATGGTGAAACTGGAACATGCCCCCATGCCCTACCACCATGTTCAAGCTCATGGCCAAGAGCGCCGTCACAAATATCAGGGTGATAATATAGGTGTAGAACCTGGGGAGAATCGGCGGCAGGATCAGCAGGATAACCAGGAGGACCACAGAGGGCAGAAGGGTCTTCAGGGATGCGGTTTTGAGCAACGTCGACTCCTCTTTACCATACCGATTTGAGAATGCCACGCGGCCGCAAGAGCAATACAATCACCACGGCGGTGTAAGGAAAAACAATGGCGAATTGAGGCCAAAAGAGAACCCCGAACGCCTGAGAAAGACCGAAAATGAGTGAACCGACTAGGGCGCCCCACATGTTTCCCAGGCCGCCGATCGTGACGATGAGAAACCCTTCAATGATGAGGTTGTGGTCCATACCGAGGGTGATGCTGATCGTGGGAGCCATCAGGGCGCCACCCAGGCCGGCCATAAAACAACCAAAGACAAAAGCGAAAGCAAACACCCAGCTCACATTGATCCCGACGGCTCCCACCATCTCCCGATCCACAGCTGCGGCCCTTGCGATCCTTCCCAGCTTGGTCTTGTTGGTGAAGAGCCAAATGCCGACGGCCACCAGCGGGCCGATGATGAGCAGAAAGAAATTGTACCGGGGGATCGATGCGCCCAAAATGCTGACTGATCCGTCAAACAATTTTGGGGCCATGATGGACTTGTACTCGGCTCCCCATGTGATCTTGACCAGGTCTCCGAGAATGAGGCTGAGGGCGAAGGTGAATAGGAGGAGCATCAGGTGCTCTCTCTGGTAGAGGTGGCAGAAGAGAGCTCTTTCGGCGATGAAACTGACCGCAGCAACCACCAGGGGAGCGAACACGAGAGCGAGCCAGAAGCCCGTCGCACCGGGAACGAGTTTGGTGATGCTGAAGGCGGAGAACGCTCCGATCATGTAAAGGGAACCGTGCGCTATATTGGGCACCCTGAGCACGCCCAGCACAAAGCTCAACCCTGCCGTGACAATGAACAGAATCATGGACCGGCTCAGTCCCACGAAGAACTGACTTCCGATGGCGCTCAGATCAAAGGCCATGATCCATGGCTTCTCCTGGAGCGGGGAAGAGAGAAGCTCTCTCTTCCCCGGCCATAAAGACTACTTTTTACGCGATTTCAAAATCTCGTCGCAGGTCGGCATCACCTCGTTCCCGGTCAAGGTGATGATGTCGGTGGCGACCACGAAATCATACTGTGGGAGTTTCTTCGTGGTGCCGAAATACATGGGGTAAACCGCCTGATGATCGCAGGCCCGCATCTCAACCATACTGCCGGTTGGGCCCTTCACCTTCAGCCCCTCGATAGCGTCTATGAACTTTTCTTTGTCGATTGTTCCGGCCTTTTTGTACGCCTCCGCGATCAGCTGCGCCGTAACGTACGCGTTAAAGGCGGGAAAACCAGGGGGGGTCCCATAGGCTTTTTCAAAAGCCTGCACAAAGGCCTTGTTCTCAGGGGTTTCCGGATAATAGAAGAGGTATTGAATCGTGCCCATCACGCCTTCAGGAGCTTCGGCTCCCAGGGGTTTGAGGACTGCGTGGTCTATTGCCGTGTGAATCCAGGAAGGGATTTTGGCCGCAAATCCCGTCGCCTTAAGCGCCTTGAGGCAGTTGGTCATGCTGGCTCCGCCCGTGCAGAAGATGACGGCATCCGGTTTGGCAGCGGAAATGGAAGTGAGATAGGGAACCAGGTCGGGCTCACCGATTTTCCACCAGGACTCACCGATCTTTTCCACGTCAGGCTTCAGCGCTTTGAGGTTTCTCCACGCTGCATCCGCAATCGCGTGGCCGTAAGAATAGTCGTCGCCGGCGATCCAGTACTTTTTGTAGGGTTTCTTGGCCAGCCCGACGCCGCCCGCTTTTCCTGCCATGGCAGTGTTTTCCGCCGTGGAGAAAACATACCGATGGCCCAGTTCTCCGGTGATCTTCTCGTCCTTGGCGGTCCACACGATGAAAGGCACCTTCTCCGCCTTGGCCACACCGTCAGAAATCGCCAGCGACGCGCCGCTGTTGATGGTCCCCACGAGGAGATCGACGTTCTCTCTCATGACCAGCTCTTTGGCCATAGCAAGTGCGACGTCCACTTTGAACTTCTCATCCCGTGTGGTAAACTCGATCTTGCCTCCGAGCACGCCCTGCTTGTTGATTCCCTCCAGGGCGAGTTTGAACCCGTTGAGCGCATCATTGCCGTAAACCGCGGGGGGGCCGCTGTAGGTGTCCACAATCCCCACCTTGATGTCTCGCGCCTCGGAGAGGGCAGGAAGCATCATAAGCGACAAAGCGACAACCAAGCCGAAAAGAACTATTCCTGAGAATCTGCTCTTACTCATCATTTCTCCTCCCTTTTGTTTTGAGGTTGTTGAACGATGAAGACCTGTTTTGGATGCTCCGGGCTGAAAAAAATAGTGACGAAAATGGTGCTGAGAATTTACTGCTTTCGGTCAGTGACTATAGGGAAAAGCGCTGTAACTGTCAATAGATAAAAGAAAAGACAAAACAAGGTTCGAGGAATGAGGACTGAGGCACGAGGCAAAAGCCGAGCTTACCAAAACCCCATTTCTTGTCTCCAGGCTCTTTCCTCAAACCTCAAACCTTTTACCTTTAGCCTTCTCAAATGCCCCACCCGCCGGATACGGGGATCGCCGCGGCCGTGATGAAAGAAGCATCGTCGGAGGCGAGGAAAGCAATTACCCTGGCCACCTCTTCCGGTTCGGCCATCCGGCTGAGCGGGGTCTCCTGGATGATCGCATCCTTAAATTTCTGTGCCATGAAGGTTTCAATGGTGGGGGTGCGGATCAAACCGGGCAACACCACGTTGACTGTAACCCCGTCCGCTCCTGCTTCCCTGGCTACGGATTTAGTCAAACCGATCACACCTGCTTTGGCCGTAGAATAGGCCACCTCGCCTTTTCCGCCGATGAGACCGTAAATCGAACTGACGTTGATAATCCGCCACCATTTTCTCGTTCGCATAGAGGGAAGAACAAATTGGATGAGAAACAGCGGCACGGTGAGGTGAATTCCCAGCACTGCTTCAAATCCCGCTTTATCGATTTTTGTTGTTGTTCCGGGCCGGTCAAACCCCGCATTGTTGACAAGGATGTCTATGGTGAGTTTGGAGCACTGTCTATCAAGTTCACGGCTCAGGGTTTCCACATCGGTAAGGTCAACGGTTACAGGCACAACCTTTCGGCCCGTTTTTCTGATTTCCTCGGAAACCTCATGAAGCGCACTCGAATTCTTTTCCAGCAAGACGAGATCCGCGCCGCGGGAAGCAAACACCTCGGCACAGGCTCGGCCGATTCCCTGAC
>JAJRBK010000214.1 GCA_028679495.1 Methanobacteriota archaeon | reverse complement strand
GGCGATGCAGGCATGAATTCTGGTGCCCTTCTAAATGGCGGTACGGTCATCATCAAAGGAAACGCAGGCGCGTTTGCCGGCATCGATATGAAAGGCGGCACGCTCGCCGTAGGCGGCACGGTACAGGGCTACCTTGGAGCTAATAAGCGTGGGGGAATTATCTACGCACAAGGGGCAAAGGCGTTGCCGCCGTCGCATGCCACAGCGGTTGCCGGCGATGACCTCGCGTTTCTATCCAAGGCACTAGGCATAAGCCAGCTCCACGCCATGATGTTTAAGAAGTTCATGTAGATGAGCGAGCTGTTATGTCGATGCCTTCTCGCCACTTAGGGCTTACTTTATGGGCAATCGCACAGTAAAGAGCGTGCCTTCACCAACTGTGCTCTCGAAGGCGATATCCCCGTTATGTGCGTCGATAATCCGTTTAACGACCGCTAACCCCAGCCCCGTTCCTTTGGCCTTACCTGTCGTGAGCGGCGAGAAGAGCTTCTCCGTAAGCTCGCTTGGAATGCCAACGCCGGTATCATGCACGCAGATAACAGCAGCGCCATTATCGGCAGCCGCAGTGATGGCAAGCGTCCCTCCATCCGGCATCGCCTGCAGAGCGTTTAATATGAGGTTGGCAAAAACGCGGCGCATGAGATACGGGTCTGCCGTAAGGCTGAGCGAAGGGATATCGGTGATGACGTGGGCGCTCTCGATGTGAGGCATCGATCGGAGGACGTCGTCTATGAGCGCCCTTAACGGTACGACCTTTCTATCGAGTACCATTGGTCGCGCGTAGTCTTGTAGATCACCGACGATCTTATCCATGTAAAAGATCTGCTCATTGATTCGGTCAAGGAGGACGTCGAGCCCCTCCCATTCTCTCGGGCCACGCTGATCAACAGGGGTGCGCTCAAGGCGAAGCTTCTGAAGATCGACGATATACTGAAGACCCTGTAATGGATTGCGTAGGTCGTGGCCGATCATGGCGGCGGTCTCGCCGATGCCCGCTAAGCGTTCGGCATCTTTCAGCTGGCGAGTTCGTTCCTCGACAAGTTCTCCAAGGTGCTCCGAATACCGTTTCAGCATCTCGTCCGACCGTAGACGCACGATCGCTAACGATAACATGTCAGCGATCCGTTTTATCGCGTCGACATCCTTCGAGGTGTAATCGTGCGGGGCGTTGGCGAGAGCGATGGTGGCAACGAGCTCATCGCCGATCAGTATAGGGACGTTAAGATACCGTTCAAGCAGAATATGTCCTTTGGGCGTGCCGATCGACGTTTCGTGGGAATAGGGGTCGTTCGTGTAAAACGGCTGGTTAGTGTTGAGCGCGTGGCCCCAGAGCGCAGAGTATCGTCCATCAGCCCCAAGAGGAAACTCGAGGCGCTTGTCATCGCCGGTCACGGCGCATTCGCCGGTTGTCATCATCGCCGAATGACTATACACAATCATGTTTTTTGTTGTGGGATCGACAAGCCCCACATATCCATAGCGACTCCCGGTCACCCGTTTTGCCTGTTCGAGGATCTTGAGCGTTGTTTCCTTAATGTCTGAAGCCGGTGAGATGAGCGGCTCGTACAGCTGAGCAAGCGCAGAGTTCAATGAGAGCTCCCGCTTGAGCTCTTCCTCTGCTTGCATGCGTGCGATCACTGTCCCTGCCTCCCTCCCTACAGCGGTAAGCAGTTCCTTCTCCTCGTCGGTAAACGTGTGGGTTCGGACTGATGAGATGCCGATGTTGCCAATGACTGAGCCTTTTGAAACAAGTGGTATCCATGCGCCCGCTCGCACGTTAAGCTCGCTGAGCCGCGTCTGTTCGACAGCCTCCGGATAGTTGTCAGCAAACAGGGGCTCTGCGCGCTCATACACGTATTCCATCAAGGGTTCATCAATAGGTATACGCTGTATCCTGTTGAGCGCCTCTGATCCCATCCCGCTCGCACACTGGAGTTCTGCCACACGATCAGTCCTGTTGAGCAAGGCGATGCCACCAATCTCAAAGTCCATCAGTTGCATAAGCGTTGCAAGGAGGGAGGTCAGCAGTGAAGGAAGGTCGGTCGCCGTATTGCCCATACGGATAATACGATCGAGCGTTTCTATCGAGCGAGCGTGCTCTTGTTGTGCTGCTTCAGCACGCTTTCGTCGTGTAACGTTGCGCGCGTTTGAGACAACTGACTGGACGCCTCCTTGAGCGTCAAACATGGGAGAAAAGGTAACCTCGTGGTACTGCGTCTGCCCGTCGGGCAAGCGCCATTCGATATCTCCTGTTTCAGAAACGCCCGTCTCGAAGACACGCCGTATATGCGCTTCCGCCTGAGCCGTACTCCCTGGGGGAAAATCAAGCTCGCTCAATGTCTTGCCTACAATAGCGTCGGGGGGCTGCCCTACAAGCTGTGCTCCCGCCGTATTGATGTAGGTGTACCGGAGCTCTTCGTCAGAGGTAAATATAACGTCGTTTGTCGACGTGAGGACGCGATCAAGCATCTGTGCCTGCTGTTCAAGCTGGCGTTGCATAGCAAGGAGCGCCTGATCATTCTGTTTTCGCTCGATTGCGTAGCGTATCGCGCGCTCAACTCTTTCGCGATCAACGTGGTCCTTGGCGATGTAATCCTGAGCACCCTTTCGCACCAAATCGAGCGCTAAAACTTCGTCCTCAAGGCCGGTCAAAATAATAATAGGGACATCAGAGGTGTAAGCTGCGAGCGTAGTGAACGTGTGCAGCCCTTGCGAATCAGGAAGCCCTAGATCAAGCAAAACCGCGTCGTATGCATGCTCAGCGCACCATTTTACACCTTCGGAGAGCGTTTCCGCTACGTCAACTGTGAACGTGTGCGTCGTGGACTCTTCTAAAAGCTCTTGGATAAAGTCGGCGTCAGCGGGATTATCCTCAATAAGAAGGATCCGGAGCCTGTGTTTGCTACGCTTTTTCATGTGCACGTAGGGGGGAGTTTCACAAATGCGAGCCAGAAATCACTAAACGATCGCAGTACACGAATAAAATCTTCTACATCTACTGGCTTTGTGATATAACAATTCGCATAATGCTCGTAGGTACTGCAAATATCCTCCTCGGCAGCTGATGTGGTAAGGACGATGACCGGGATACGCTTAAGCGCTCCATCGGATTTGATCTCAACGAGGACTTCCCTGCCGTCCTTTTTAGGCAGGTTGAGATCAAGGAGGATGACGTCGGGGCGCGGCATATTTTCGTAAGCCCCCTCTTTGTGGAGAAACTGCATGGCAGCGAG
>JAJRBK010000024.1 GCA_028679495.1 Methanobacteriota archaeon | reverse complement strand
TGTGCCGGTCATTATTGCCGGCGGGCCTAAGGTGGAAACCGATACTGAACTCCTCCAGATGATCGCCGATGCGATCGCTTCAGGGGCCCGTGGGGTAGCCATTGGACGCAATGTGTTTCAGCACGGCAATCCCACCGGGATCGTTCGTGCCATAACGCGTATCGTGCATGAAAACGCGTCGGTTGAGGAGGCGCTGGGCGAGGTGGAGCGTTAACGTTAAGTGGTGCAGAGAAGAGAGGCAGGTGCATACGGAGGATGGCATGAAACGGGTCTGGGTCAAGGCCGACGAAGGGCCATGGGAGGAGCGAAAGCACGTTATTACACGAGCGCTTGAGTCAGGTGCTGACTGCGTCTTGGTGAACGCCGCCGAGGCCGGCGCCGTAAAAGCGCTCGGCACCATACGAGTCGCCGCCTTCGATGACGGGAACGAAAGCAGCGACAGCAGCGTCGACATCCGCGTCATCGGAAAAAATGGTGAAGGCGATGGAACGCTTGATCTTCCGCGTTCCATGGCGGAGTCAAAGGACTATGGGCAGCTGCGCTCGTTGACGGGCGAGACCGCGGCCTATATCGTCGTTTCAGATAAAGCACACGAGCGGTTTGCACACGATATAGCGGACGCGTGCGATCACCTGATCGTCATTGGGACGGACTGGAAGATTATCCCTCTTGAAAATCTTATCGCCGCGCTTAAAGAAAAGGTCGACATTATTGCGGGCGTTCAATCGTTCGAGGAGGCAAAAACAGCCCTTGAAACGCTTGAGCACGGCGCCGACGGCGTGCTCATCGACACCACGGACCCAACGCAGATCACACAGACGGTTGAACTGGCCCACGCGAGAGCGCACGCCGTAGAGCTCGTGCCCGCCACCGTAACGACTGTGAAGCCCGTGGGCATGGGTGATCGGGTATGCGTCGATACGTGTTCACTCATGACGAGCGGAGAAGGCATGCTCATAGGGTCAGGAGCGAACGGCTTTTTCTTGGTGCACGCTGAGACCGAGGAGAGCCCCTATGTCGCACCGCGTCCGTTTCGCGTTAACGCGGGTCCGGTGCACGCGTACATCTATGGAGAAGGCACGACGCGTTACTTATCGGAACTGAAAGCGGGCGACGAAGTGATGATCGTTCGCAGCGACGGCGAGACCCGGCACGGCGTTATTGGCCGTGTCAAGATCGAGCGGCGACCGCTCATGTTAGTCGAGGCAGAGGTTGCAGGAACGACCGTCAAAACGCTGCTCCAGAACGCCGAGACGATAAAGCTCATAAGAGAGAATGGCGCTCCAGTGAGCGTGACGGCGCTCAAGCCAGGTGATGTGGTGCTCGTCCATTACGAGGGAGGGGGGCGACATTTTGGCATCAGCGTAGAGGAGACGCTGATTGAGAGGTGATGGCGTGATTCAACTGGGCGATGTGATCGTCGGAGAAGAAGGGAAACCGAAGATCGTGGGTGTCATCTATGAGCCCGGCCAAGCGCAGCGGGCGGCGCAAGAGGGGGCGGATATCGTGGAGTTCCGGGTCGACCTCGCTGACGACGTAGACGGCGTTCTACGTGATCTTGAGGGAGTGTACATGCCCGTTATCCTGACGAACCGCAGAGTCGAAGAGGGAGGCAACGCGACAATTGATCGATATGCCACGATGGTTCGCCTTATGCCGTATGCCTCTGTTATCGACGTAGAGCTCACGGCGCCCGACCGAGACGACCTCATGGCTGAGGCTGCAACGCACGGGCGTCCTGTAATGCTCTCCTACCACGATCTTGATGGCACGCCGCCTGAGAGAGCGATGCTTGAGACTATGCAAGCGGCCAATCGAAACGGAGATCTGGTGAAACTCGCCGTCACCATCGAACACCTCAGCGACGCACCGCGCGTACTCGACGTATGTCTCGCTGCACAAAACGAGGGCATGACGTTTTGTGTGATTCCCATGGGTGCGCTTGGCTCGCACCTACGACCTCTTATGGGTATCTACGGGTCTGCCCTGCTTTACGGGTACGTGGGGGATCACATATCACCCAAAATGCGACCGTACGGATATACCGGGAAGCGGGCGTCTCCCGGCATGCTCGGCATTTCACAACTGAAGCGCGCACTCGAAGAAATTAGCACGTGGCGATGACGACCATATATGGTGTACTGGGACACCCGATAGGCCACACACTCTCCCCGATAATGCATAACGCCGCGTTTGACCATCTCTCGCTAGACGCGCGGTACTACGCGTTCGACGTTGATGAGAGGCACGCTGAGGCAGCAGTACACGGCGCACAGGCACTTGGATTTGGCGGCCTCAACATCACCATTCCTTTAAAAGAGGTGGTCCTACAGTACGTCGAGGCTGATGCGCTCGCTCAACGTATTGGCGCGGTCAATACGATCGACCGTGCCGGCAAGGGGTGGAACACGGACGGCGTCGGGGCGATCAGAGCGCTCGAGCACGCGAACGTAAAGCTCAGGGATGCAAGCGTGGTCTTGCTCGGTGCGGGAGGGGCTGCAAAAGCAATCGCTGCACAGCTACTCCTTAAGGGAGCACGCGTGCTCGTCGTGAACAGAACGCAAAGCAGATCGATGCTGCTCGCCCAACACATGACGGCCGAGAATCTTGCGTGCGGCTGTGATGATATCGAGGCATACGGCCTCGACGAGATTCACCATCTGCTCGGTGAGGCCGACGTGCTCATTAACGCAACACCGGTCGGCATGCAAGGGGCTTTTGCAGACCAGACGCTTGTGACGTCAAAGCAAATGCACCGAGGACTCGTTGTCTTTGATATTGTCTACAATCCCCTCCTCACCCCCCTGCTTAAAGAGGCCCACGCTGCGGGCGCACTCACGATCGACGGGGTGAAGATGCTGGTGTACCAGGGAGCGGCATCCTTTACTATTTGGACGGGTCTTGAGCCGCCTGTCGCAGTCATGGAAGAAGCAGTGCGCCACGCGCTTCAACGCCTAGAAACAGCGCACGAGTAGGCGATCACGTGGCACAAAAAATAGCGATTGTCGGCGGCTATGGGGAGATGGGACGCTGGTTTGAGCGATTCTTTACGGAGCGTGGGTTCGACGTCACCCTAGTCGGGCGGTCTTCGCGGGTGCATTATGGCGACTATGATATAGTGATCATTGCTGTCCCCATCGAGGCGACGTGCGAGGTCATAGCACACGTGGCGCCTCAGCTAAAAAAAGGAGCGCTTCTCTTTGATCTCACGTCCGTCAAACGGCAGCCGGTGAAACAAATGTTGACGAGCGCACCGCAAAACGTAGAGCTCGTGAGCGTGCACCCCCTGTTTGGGCCCAGCATGCCTGATATGGAAGGGCAGACCATCATCGTGGCGCCTGTGCGCGGCGATAAAGGTCGCCGGTTCCTCATCGATCTCTTCGAACGCGCGGGAGCACACGTTGAAGAGCTGTCGCCAGACGAGCACGACCACCTCATGTCGGTGATCCAAGGACTCACCCATTTTGGCTATATCGCAATGGGGGCCACGTTAGAGGCGCTCAACTTTGACATCAAGCGCTCACGCCGGTTTATGAGCCCTGTATATGAAATTTTCATCGATTTTATCGGGAGGATCCTCGGACAAAATCCACGGCTGTATGCCGCAATTCAGATGAACACTGATCGATCGGTTCACGAGGCGTTTCTCGCGCAAAGCGCTGCGCTGATTGATACCATAAACGCTCGAGACGCAGACGCGTTCATTGCGACGATGAAGCGCGCGGCGAGACATTTTGGTGACGCTGAACCTGCGTTAAAGCGATCAAATAAACTGATTATGGCGAGCATCAAAGAGGTTGCAGACTTCAAGCGATCGATCGGAAGCGTGCGTGGACTCCGTAACGTGTACACAGGAGCGGTGCACATCGGGGTCGTAAAGCACGCATCACCGCATGCGGTCGTGCTTGAGGAGGGCTCAAGAGAGACCACCTTAAAGACAGAAAACGTGCAACTCATGTCTGAAGACGACGTTCGCCGTCACCGTCTCGCCCGTGGCGAGCGTCACCGCGATTTTTCTGTGGTGCTTCCCGAGGGGGCTAATCCTGAGACCGTGGCCCGTCTGCTCACGACCGTGTCAGACGTAACGCATACAGCGATCATCGATGAGTACCCCCCGCGAAGGAGCCATACATTTCGCGTGTCAACATTTGCTGACGGGGATGTTGGACAGCTCCAGCATGAGGTCGTAAGCCTGCTCGTTGGCATCGGCTGTGTTCTGCGATAACATGTTATCCTCGCGGCACGAGAAAAACTATACCTCTTGTCAGCGTGGTGCGTGTGGTGATTCATGATGGCCGTGGCAGATAGGGTTTTCGTAACAGGGGCAACGGGCTTTCTGGGTTCGCACTTAGTAGATTGCCTCACAGAACGTGGCACTGCTATCACGGCACTCGTACGCAACCGGTCGGATCTCAGTACGCGTAATGCTGCATCGGTGACATTCCTGCAAGGAGATCTTACACACCCGTTCTCAATTATTGATGCTACGACGGTGTTTCATCTTGCGGCCATTTCACACGTCGGGCACGCGCTTAAGGATCCGCGCCGCACTTTTGAGACAAATACAGCAGGCACCGTGAACGTGCTTGAGGCGATACGGTGCTCATCCACCGTTCAAAAACTCGTATTTGTGAGCACCGCTCACGTTTACGGCCCTCCACGCTATCTTCCTATCGACGAGGCGCACCCTCTGCAAGCCCATGAACCCTACGCAGCGAGCAAACTCGCCGCAGAAGCTTTCGTATCAGCGTACGGTAGCGCCTACGGTCTACCGGTGGCGATTGCGCGGCTCTTTAACGTTTATGGTCCTCGCCAACATCCAGACTTTGTCATCCCCTCGATCATTAATCAGGCGCTCGTAAAAGACGCCTTATCACTGGGCAATCTCACGCCCACACGGGACTTTACGTACGTCGACGACGTAATTGATGCCCTGATACAGCTCGCCACAGTGGGCAAAGGGGTTTACAACGTGGGATCGGGTGTCGAGGTGAGCATCGAAACGCTCGTGACGCTTATAGCACGCATCCTCGATAAGCGAGTGACAACGACCTCGACTCAGAAGCGGCGGCGGCCCAACGATGTTGAGATAGATAGAATGTGGGCAGACAACTCGCGGATCAGGGCACTTGGATGGTGCCCCCGTGTAGGGCTGACCGAAGGATTACGGAGAACGATTGGGTGGTTCAAACAGCCTCGTTAGAGGCACGCATAGACGGTTCAATCGTGCTCGCTCAAAAGCCTGGTGCGACGGGCGGCACACGTCAATCGCCAGTACTACGCGTGCGTGATGCACGTCGTATCTAAGGAGGTGCGAATAAGCGTAGGAAGGACGCCCCACGTCGCAAGTTTATCTCTGACAATCAAGAGGGCTCCGTCAACGCCTCGTATGTTTTTCAGCGCCTCAAACGCTTCGTGCGGGTGAGCACTCATGTTACCGAGTGCTGATGCGGCCGCATCAGCTAAACACGCGGTTTGTGCAACGACGCACGCAACGTCTGCAGTGCCAAAGCTGATGGAAGGACCGACCGTTGCCGAGGACGTGCAGATCCCGCAAAAAGGTGTCGGACTGACCTTGAAGCCGAGATTAGAAAATGCAGAGTCACCAGCATATATGCCCACGATGACCTCGCGATCGGTTGAAAGTGCGATGTCCCCACCGTTATCAACGACAGCGTACGAGGCACCCGCTCTTACCATCGCTTCAACAGCGAGGTCTGCGATAACGCCCGCGACGGCAGCCATGGGACCCACACCGGTCGCTCCTGCTGCTGCCATCATTCTGCGAACGATCTCGGGAGGAGTGCCGACATAATCGTCGAAAGGTTCAAGTGCATAGCGAAAAAAAGGGTTGAGTCCGATAAAATACTCAAGCTGGCGTCGATGGGAGCGTATCGCCTCTTTGGCGCGTTCGATCTCATCGACCGTGTCAGCGACGATCGTGACCACCGTTTGCTTGAGCTGAAATTTCTCCTTCATTCCTCTTCAGCTCGAAGGGCCCCGTGGGGACACATCGTGATGCACGTCCTGCAAAGAACACATCGCTTAAGGTCCATAGAGATCGATCCGTCCTCATTGCGCGAGAACACTTCAAGAGGGCATACTGATACGCATGCGCCGCACTGTATGCACTCCGCCTCCTCGAACCGGATCGGGGTGACCATTTCGTGCACTTCAACGCCGCGGAGCCGAAATGCAGCGGCGACCTTTTCGACGTCCTCGTCAGGTACGTCAACGACAATTTCTCCAACGGACGCGTCTACGAACGCCCGATCGATGTTGATCCGAACACCGGTTTCAAGCACCACGTCAGCGATCAAGGGGTTTTGCATGATGCGTTGCGAGAACTTTAATACGATCTTCACCGATGCTCCTCCTTTCTTTGATTACCTACACGCCAAAAGCTTGCTTAGATCCTCACTCGTTATGATACCTATCACGGCGTGAGCCTGATCGACGACAGGAAGCGCCGATATATTATACCGCTCGAGGCGCCGTGCGGCCAAATCAATTGGCTCATCAGGCGCTGCGGTCACCACGCGCCGCGTCATAATCCCTTTAAGGCTATCGCCCTTGTTGAGCGCAACCGCCTTTGAGATATCGTACGCTGTTACGATGCCGATAAGCTTCCGCGCATCAGAGACGACGGGCAGGTGATTCACCTGTTTGCCGATAATAATCTTCGCTGCCTCCTGCACGCTGATGGAATCGTGGACCGTGATGCTCGGCAGCATAACCTCCCGCACTAATGGCGCTTTCGAGCGCTGTTTCATGGGCTTTTGGACGGCGTCTAGCGGAAGCCGAGTCGTCGGTAAAGCGACCGCAAATGATCCTGTTCGTATGCGGTCAGCGAGTTCCACAGCAATCTCCTTTGCCTTAAAGAAGCTCGACATCGATGATGTGCGCACTTCTTTGCCGCTAAGATCGATCATTCCCGACTTGAGCTCATCATAGCTCACCGTTTGTAGCTGGGGCCGCTCACGACGGGCAACCCCGTAATCGAGCACGTTGGTAAGGATATCAGCGTCCCTGATCGCTGTCTTTCGTGCGATACCTTCGTTGAGGACGGGAATTGGCACGCCAATCCCCACGTACAGCGAGGTGCCGTACTTGTGGAGAATGGCGGCCCTCAAGAAGTCCGTGCTCATCGCTTTGAGGTCGCCGCGCACCATAAGCGTGCCAAAACGGTTGGCAGGATCGTGCTGTGTACCGTTGCCTACAATGTGCCCCTCCGCACCGCATAAAAAGATCTTCGTGCCGACGCCAATCGTTTCGCAATCAGGGTCGTTGCACAGCGGCGACAGCACGCCAGCGCCAGAGTACGTAGCGTTTCCGAACCGGGGAAGCAACGTCCCCATATACGTGTAAAGGGCTTTATCAGTAGAGTTCGTTGCAGCGTTATATCGCTGATATCCGTTGCGCGGGTTAAGCATGATCGCTTCGTTGAGATCCTCAACAGTGAGTGCAGTCTCAATGCTTCGGCGAGGGTAGCAATCGGTGGCAAAGCCGACCGCCTTGACATAGACCTCTCTGCGGGCTACGAGATCCTCGATGACGTGGGCGCCGCCATAGTCAAGACCACGGGTCTCGGAGAGCTGTGTCGCACCGATAAACGCATCGACAGCAGCAACGCCCGCGTATGCCTCAACGTCGTTAAGCCATACCTTGCTCATCTTAATAGGCGGATCTGCGTGCCCGAAGCTCATCCACGCTCCCGATGAGCACATTGCCCCGAACGTGCCCGTCGTGACGACGTCGACCTCTTTTGCCGCGTCTTCGGCCCCCAACTCGCCGACGATGTACGGCATCTCATCTGCCGTGACGACATAGACGCTTCCGTCTCGAATGCGCTCGTTGATCTCGTCTAAGCTTTTTGGCATGCAGCGTCTCCTGTTCGATGGGTAGGCCTAAAACTGAATAGTGAGCTATTACTATACGTCGTATTTATGTTGTTGCATGGCAAGACCACAGTGCAACAGGCACCTATACGACGTCCCATTGCAGCAGGCCATTTACCCGTGCAGCGAAGCAACCTTTATGGTCAACGACGCGCTGTAGAGAGAGAAAATGATTTCTGTCGTGATCCCTGCGTACAACGAGGCCAACTACATCGGCGAACTGCTGGAAGTGTTCAGCGCGTTTCGTGACGTAGAGCTTATCGTCGCTGAAGATGCGTCAACAGACGGCACCGCGGCTATTGTTCAGAAATTTACAGAGCGTGTATCGAACGTGAAGATCACGAGCAGCGACGTTTTAGGAGGCAAAGGCGCTGCCATAAAGAGGGGACTGTCGCTCGCCTCTGGAGATATTCTCGGTTTTATTGACGCTGATCTATCGATTCATCCTCGCGATTTCATGCGAGTTGTCGCGGCGATTGACAACGGGGCTGACCTGGCTATAGGGTCGCGAAAGCTTCCTGAATCTAACGTGATTGAACGCCAGCCATTCTTCAGGCGGATTTCAGGAAGCGTCTACAGTATTCTCGCGCGCGCGCTTGTTGACACCCACGTCAGAGACTTTCAGTGCGGTTGCAAGGCGTTTCGGCGTGCTTTGTGGGATTCATTGAACATCTCCTGCGACGGGTTTGCTTTTGATACGGAGCTCATCGCACAGGCGCATACAAAAGGTTTTGCTGTAGTAGAAGTGCCTATCACGTGGGATAACAAGACCAGCAGCAAGGTCAAGATGAAGCGGGATGTATGGCCCATGCTGAAGTGTCTCCTTAGAGTGCGGGCAGATATAAGAGGATGAGAGCGTGGATAGACGATACGCCGCTGCGTTGCTTGCTGTTGTTGTCGTGCTCATAACGGTGAGAGTGGGCTACGCGTTGACCTCGTGGGGGGATTCAGTCGATCAAGACCCGTGGAAGCTGCTTGGAGATACGAACCGCTACGTGATCACCGGGCACTACTCTGCTGGTGAGGATGGCTCTCTGTATTACGGTGCGTACTCAGTAGGGCTTCAGAGCCTTCTTGCGTCATTCAGCGTGTTTACAGGCATTGACCTTATCACGCTCGCACAGTACTTCCTTCAAGTAATAGTCCCGATCGTCATGGTTCTCGTTATCTACCTCGTTACCTCACGTTCTGGGACGATTATGAGCTGGGCAATTCCTCTCATGTGCCTATTTATCGGGCTATACTCAGGCATTATACATCAGCAATCAAGGATGATTGAGGAGAATGTGGGTTTTCTCCTTTTTTGTGGCGCCCTCTTTTTCCTCTACTTGTATTACGACGCAAGGCGGATCTCGCGCACGTATACGTTGACGATGCTGTCTGCTATATTGCTCCTCGCGATATTCACCCATCATATCAGCTTTCTTGTCATCGCTGTGCTCTCGATGCCCTTCATCGTCTCAGCGCTAAAATATGTCTCGCCGGCTTACATACCCCTCATCTTTGTGCCGTGGTGGCTTTACTATCACGCTTTGAATGGGTATAACGGCGTATATGTCGGCATCTTCTTTTACACTGCCATCGGGTTAGCAGCGTTATACGCCTTATTCCTGCTTTTCCGCTTTGTTCTTCCCGCTTCAGAGAGTTTTCAAGCTATGAAGCGTCGCGTCAAAACTCGTGCACATCGGTCACTGCTCGCCTTCTCGTGTGTAAACAACCGCGTTGGGGAACTAACGATTATACTCGGGGCAGTTGCCATCGTGTACAGTCTTTTGACGGGGCTACAATCGGGATACCTTCCATACTTTCTTCCTCTTGTCCCTCTGGTCGTCTACAGTGCTACCTCTTCATTCTTGACCAGTGACCCCGATGAACGAGTCGAGTGGCTGAATGCTCCTTTTATCAGGTATATGTCGTTCACTGTAGCGCTGCTCATAGTCATAACAGCACTCGGCTTTGCGCTGCAGTATACTGCCAGCAGAACGGGTGTGCTACCGCCCAATTTTCAATCAATTGAAGCACTTGCGGCAGTAGATTTAGGTAATCGATTCTTAAGTTGGGTTGCTTTCCTGTGGGGTCTTATGGCCACCACAGGATTGATTTCTATCATCGGAAACGTGCAACTCCCTCGTCGAGCGCTTACAGCCTCAGTGACGGCCGTACTGCTCGCTTTGACGATAATAAACACAGCCGCGCTTGCAGCGAACTACGACACAAGCTTCGCCATCACCGCGCCGCCCGATCGTACGGTGATCGCTACAGCATCTTGGGCGAAAGACAAGGACGCCGAGTTGGTCACTATGACCGATTACAACTCAGCAATGCTGTATTGGTACTACGCTAACGAGCCGGTCGCATACATCGGAACGAGTGAACGTCCGAACTCTACCGTGCTCGATTCCGTTTATCCCGGCTATCTTACAGAATGGAACAGCTCTCGACATGTCGGCATTGATTATTTGCTGCTCACGAGCGCGCCCCCGGTGTACTACTATGAGCACCTTCTCAACGGACAGTGGAAACTAAGCAACCAGGACACTCCTAAATGGCAAGCACGTCTCACGTCCATAAACAACCGGGACGGCATTGATAAGATCTACACAAACAATCACACGAATTATTACAAGGTGGTAAATAAGGCAAGAGCTTAACACGTAAGGTTCGTCGGACCGAGCGTATTTGCAGCAGAGCACCGTTCACATCACATACCTTTATGCTTAGCGTGTGCCATTCGCTTTAACGCTAAACGATGGCAAAAACGTGATACCATGATTTATCTTGACCATGCAGCTACGACTCCCGTGCGGCCCGAGGTTCTCGAGGCGATGCACCCCTACTTCCTTGAGCGTTTTGGCAACGCATCAAGCCTCCATGCGTCGGGGCTTGAAGCACGTAAAGCGATCGAAGGGGCGCGCGAGCTCATAGCACGAGTAATCGGCGCGGCTCCCCAAGAGGTCGTTTTCACATCTGGGGGAACGGAGTCAGATAACATGGCCGTACGTGGGGTGCTTCATAACAACTGTGACCAACACGATCATGTCATCACCTCGATGATCGAGCATCCTGCCGTTCTCGAAACGTGTCAAGCCATTGAAAAGCTTGGCCACGAGGTCACCTACGTTCCGGTTGACGGCGAAGGACGAGTGAACCCTTCCGACGTGGAGCGGGCAATCAAAGATAACACACGGCTTATATCGATCATGCACGCTAATAACGAGATCGGGTCCATTCAGCCCATAGCTGAAATTGGCGCGATAGCTGCGGCACATAACGTTTACATGCACACCGACGCGGTTCAAAGCGTTGGGAAGATTCCCGTGAACGTGAACGACCTCAACGTTAACATGCTCTCCCTTTCGGCACATAAGATATACGGACCAAAAGGGATTGGCTGTCTTTACGTCAGGAAAGGGACGCCACTGCGACCCCTTGTCTTTGGCGGCGGTCACGAGCGCGGCCTAAGAAGCGGAACGGAAAACGTTCCAGGCATTGTAGGTCTTAGCAAGGCGACGCAATGTGCAATGGCAGATTTTTCGGATAACACACGCATACAAAGCTTGAGAGACATCCTTATCGATACGGTGCTTCATGAGATTGCAGATACGCGATTGAACGGAGGGAGGGAGCATCGCCTTCCTAACAACGCTAACTTCAGTTTCAGCTATATCGAAGGTGAATCGCTCGTGCTCAGGTTGAACGCAAAGGGAGTCGCCGCTTCGACGGGGTCTGCGTGTTCTTCGAAAAAGCTTGAGCCCTCACACGTGCTTCTAGCGATTGGTTTAGATCCCGTGGATGCCCATGGATCGCTACGGTTGACGCTAGGACGTGGCACGACGCACGCGGATATCGAATACGTGTGTGAAATACTTCCTTCAATTGTCGATGAACTTCGGCAGATGTCGCCGCTCTACGCATGCAAAGAAGACGTCTACAGGCAACCTGAGTGATTATTGAGCGTCAATGATTCAATAGCAGCCAGCTGTCACCTTTTTGAGGGAGATGCTCTCAGAAGGCTTTTGACAATTGACTAGATCAAACATCAATCGTTCGTTTGCACCTGTAATCTAAAAACTACGTTCTGTGCCAGCTAAGAAGAGTCGTGGTAGTTTAGCAATCGGTGCCTGCTGAATAATTAGAGACAACTTACGTGCGTTTTTCGAATAAATAGACGTCATAGCCTGAATAATGCTTTGAAAAAGAGAGTGCATACGATTCGTTTAAACCTGCGAGAATAGCTGAGTACACTTGCTGGTTTGAAGCGCTGTCATACCTCGCATATACCCACCATATCCTGTCGTGCCCTTCTATTTTCGAGTGAGTCTCATTAGTGATGCTCGCAACACTCGTGCTAGTTATTGGAGACACGGGGAGATCTGCCTTTGTGTTGTAATAGGAGAATACCTCTGTATGCCACGAAGGCCATAGTATTGCTAAGTCGCCACTGTTGGCGTTTTGGACGACTGTATTGATCGCCTCACGTGCTTGTGGCTTAGCTATCGTAGTATAATATGGCTGTACGTTCGCCACACATACTATACTAATAACGAGGATGACGCCGACCTTTGCATATCTCCAATTAATAGTGCTAATGCCTGCAGCGACAAGCAAGTACAGCGCGACAGAAGCAGCGATTGTGTATTTGTATAGATAAATAGGCGTAGAGAGACGGGAGATGGCAAAGGGTAGTATGTTGAGAGCAAGCACCCAAACCACGAGTAAGTACACCGCAGCGATGTTGTGAATGCGTACGTTCCAAGCATAACTTGTGAGCGCGTGAAAAGGTGCTTTCCAATCCATCGCGCCCTGCACTTTATAGTACGTAAATAACGACAGCACAGACAATATCAAAAAAAGGGTCAACAGTGTAGTGGTTCCTGCATACGCGGTAAAGGTTTGCACGAGCGTGTTCACGGTGGGGGGTTGTATCCAGAACCCTGACTTCTCGATGTGTAGGGTTCGCGGTACCAAAACGGCGATCCATGGCACGAAAAGTATCATAACGATCGCTTCAAGCGCTATCCACTGGCCTATTCGAAACGTTCGCTTGTTTGATAAAAGAAAGAGCGTGACGAAGTAGATGTTCTGGATAACGAGGATGAGCACAGCATAGACGTGTGTATAGAGCAAGAGTACAGTGGAGAGGACGTAGCCGATTGTAATGAGGGGGGTGCGCTGCTGCAAGAAGCGCAAGAAGAAGTACATTGAGACGAGTGCGAGTAGAACCATCAAGCTGTACATGCGCGTTTCTTGAGAGAGCTGGATGTTTAATAATGAGAGCGCGAGCAGGAGCGCTCCTACCAATCCCGCCTCCTCGTTGAAGAGCTGACGGCCCACCGCGTAGGTCATCGGTATGGCGAGGACTCCAAACACAAGTGAGAGGAATCGCACGGCACCCTCAGAGGTGCCAAACAGGAGGCTCCAATAGTGGAGAAGAAGATAGTAGAGCGGCGGGTGGTTGTCGTTGGCCGCTGCCTCTGTTACCAACTGCGAGACACTAAGCTTGGCTATCCAAACGGAATACGCCTCATCATACCAGATGCTCTGCGCTGTTAAATGGTAGGTCCTCAGCGCTAGGCCAAGGAGCGTAATAGCGAGCAGTGCGAGACCGTATCTCGTTATCCGTAGATTGGCCAGTTTCACGAGGGGGGCTCTCGTGTCCTCACCAAGGATGTCACCTCCATTATAGGTCGCACGGCACGCGCGCCATTGTTTCTCTTTGCCCATAATCGCTCATTCTACTGAGACTTTCATAAAGCATAATAGCAGTTGCTCGAAGCAGTACTTTAGCTGTCCTGTCCTGCGATCACAGCTCTTATTTGACCCTGCTAACGGCTAAAGAGCGTGGTAAAAGCCGTTTGATGTTTGCGGCATTCGCGTTTGGGTGCTAATGCTTTTAAGTTTGCCCATCGGCAGTGATATCGACGATTCCGCGTCTATTGGTTGCATTTAAGTTGCATATCAGCGTAGTTATGGGTATCATGAGCGACAGCAAGCGGTTTCACCGGATAATTATGGATTATGATGGTGGTGAACGACCGGATTATGATGAGGTGGCGGTTGAAGATAGTATCACGCTTTTTGTAAATGGTATGCGGATTGCAACCCTCATCGCTTCTCCAAGCAAGATGAGGGAGCTTTGCATTGGGTATCTCATCTCGGAAGGCGTGGTGTCGGCCTTTGACGAAATACAGACAGTAAAGATCGACAAAACCAAGATGGAAGCATATATTACCGTTACTTCGTTTGATCAAGTGGAACTCTGGCACGAGGTGCGGTCATCAGGCTGTATCGGCGTTAAGTGGTGGACAAACGAGGAGGTGGAGGTTATGTCTGATGCTCGGTTTGAAAAGGAAGCGATTAGGAGGAGTCTGCTTTACTTGGACACACACACACGCCGGCGAACGCATGGAGTACACACAGCAGCGCTCTTCGATGCTCAAGGCGAGCTGCTCTCACAGGCGGTCGATGTTGGACGGCATAGCGCTATAGACAAAGTCATTGGTGCCCATGCAGGCAACGATTTCTCGCAGACGTTTCTCTTGTCATCAGGACGGCAGCCCGCTGGCATGGTGCTTAAGGCCGCCCGTGCAGGCATACCCCTCATCGTATCAAAGGCGGCACCTATTAGCACCGGGGTTGAAGCGGCACTTCAAGCAGGCGTCACGCTCATATGTTTTGCGAGTGAACGCCAGTTTGCCGTCTACACGCACGAGGAGCGCCTTATGTGACTGATTTTACGCGCATCGCTCGCATTCCTCCTGGAATATAGCTGCTTAAACTGCCTACATCGCTTAGCGACCCAAAAGTCCTC
>JAJRBK010000213.1 GCA_028679495.1 Methanobacteriota archaeon | reverse complement strand
CTGCGTTCCGCATGCGCAGCAGACGTCCTCTTCGTCTGCGTTGCTTGTTCCACAGTCAGGACACGGCTTCGTCATCTCTTGCAAGATGCCACTTCTTGATAATATGCTGTGCTGCATTTATGTAACGGGTATTGCTGTTAAAACGGTTACAAAAGACCACACTGAAACAGTACTGAATGCTTTGCTTACTCAGCGTCTTACTTCTTAGCGTACTGAGCCGGTTTACGCACTATCAACAGCGTTTTTTCCAAGCCGAAAAGCCTTGAGATTCGCTGCAAGAGCCTTCTTAGGGACATAGTCTGCGATCGCTTCCTCTAATGTAGAAAGGGACAAGAATCGAGAAAGCGTTCCAAGCATCACTACGTTTAATGTTTTAGGATTGCCCGCCTCAAGTGCAAGTTTCGTAGCATTGTAAGCAATAACGCGCTGACATGTTAAAGAAAGTACGTCAATCAACGTACTAACTGGCGGATACGTGATGCCTGGCGCTGGAATAGGACACGTGTTGACAATAGCAGTTCCGTTGGGAGAGACATACCGCGCAAAACGAACACACTCTGTCGGCTCTAAACCCACTATCGCATCAGCAGTGCGCAGCGGAATTAATGGCCCATACGATGATCCGAGACGAACGTGAACTTCCACCGTGCCACCGCGCTGTGCCATACCGTGTGTCTCAGCTGAGGTTATCTCGTACCCTTCTCTTAACGCGGCCTCTCCCAGCACGCGGGAGGCAAAAATAGAGCCTTGGCCGCCAACGCCAACAATGATACAATCGAACTTCGACATTCGTGACATGCCGCATCCTCACGTGGCAGTCTGTTGACGCCGATGGCAATGATACGCTCTTCCATGTTCACACAGGCCACATCCTACGCAGTCTTCAGAAATGGAGGCTCCTTCTTCTCCATAGCTCATGGCGGGGCAAAAGAGTTTGTTGCAGAGCTGGCAATTTTCGCAGGCAGAACTGTCACGTCTATTCATCGCGAGAAGCGTTCCCGCTTTTTTAGCTGTTATGACACACGGCCGTCGAGCAATTATAACTTGAACTCCCTCGCCCTTCTTTGCATTACCAAACGCCTCTTCAGTTTCAAACACGTTGTACGGGTCGACTACTTGCAAATTATTGACGCCGATAGCAGTGATAAGCTCTTCCATCGGTGTGGGAAAGGTTGCGCTCCCTGTGGCCGTAATCCCAGTGCACGGGTGTGGTTGATGCCCTGTCATAGCTGTTGTCCCGTTATCCAAAATAACGAGGACAACGTTTGCGCCGTTGTAAACAGCATTTATAAGTGCTGGAACACCTGTGTGGATGAAAGTAGAGTCGCCAATAATACTTATGACCTTTCGGTCACACACTTCGCTGAACCCACCGCTCATGCCAATACTTGCACCCATGCAGAGCGTTGTATCAATAGTGCGGAGATACACGCCGAGTGTGTAGCACCCTATGTCTCCGAGGTACACGGCTTCATTTTTGAACACTTTTCGTAGCGCATAGAATGTGGCGCGGTGAGGACATCCAGCACAGAGCACGGGGGGTCGTGGAGGCAACGTGTCTTCAACCGCAGATAATGCGACCGGAATATCTATATCCGTGGATCGGCCCAGCAAGGTTTCAAAGCTGTGCATCACACGGTCAACTGTCAGTTCGCTCTCACGTGGTACGTGTCCGGTGTGCTTTCCGTAGACGTGGACAGAAGGCGCAGCAGCGAGTACCTGTTCTTCTATCACTGGCTCGAGTTCTTCGATGACCAAGATCCGAGCTACGTTTTCCGCAAGCGTTTTAATAAGTCCCTCTTCTATAGGATAAGCAGTAACCTTCAGCACGCTTGACCTTAACTTAAGTCGCTTCACAGCTTCTTCGACATATTTCGCGCTGACGCCGCCAGTTACTACGCCAAGTTTTGATCGGCCCAGCTTAAGCTGATTTAACAATGCAAGCTCGGCCCGAAGCTGCGGCTGCAAGGCGTTAAGGTGAACGTGACGCCCACGTGCGTGTTTGGGAATCATGACCCACCTTTTCGGGTTATTACTAAATGCAGCCGGGCGCTGGGCGTGTGTAATTCCTGTCGTCGTGACGGTAGCTCGGGCGTGTGAAACACGCGTTGTAGGTCTTAGCATCACCGGGATTTCAAACATCTCAGATAGGTTAAACGCATATTTAGTCAGCTCGTACGCTTCTTGTGGCGTAGAGGGATCAAGACAGGGGATTTTTGCAAATTGAGCGTATCTCCGTGAATCCTGCTCATTTTGACTCGAGTGACACCCAGGATCATCAACGACGATCAAAACTAACCCTCCCGTCACTCCTGTGTAAGCGAGAGTCATGAAAGGATCTGCAGCGACGTTTAGGCCGACGTGTTTCATCGTTACTGCAGCACGTTTGTTACAATACGCGGCGCCTGCGGCAACTTCAACGGCCACCTTTTCATTTACGGACCATTCCACGTGTAGAGGCTGCTCGTAAGATTCTGCGTTTTGTGCTATAATTGGAATAATTTCGGACGAGGGAGTTCCCGGATAACCAGCGACAAGCGAAACCCCTGATTCCAATATCCCCTGTGCTATAGCTTCGTTCCCTAAAAGATACTTCCGATAAGCTTGTCGCATGCCTTCACTCGCCACCTTTTTTGTATTTCTTGTTACCGTTGCTTGCAGACTCGAATAAGGAGGCCATCTGCTAGAGACTCCCTTTCAAATGGCAATGTGTTGCTGCATCCCTTTCAGCACTCTTCACGCTGCCCGAGCCGTATACCTGCAAGTTTGGTCTGCTGTGCTTTTACGCGCTGCAGGCCACCAAAATAAGACGAGTCAGGGTTATCGTCAACAAATACGACCTCGTCAATGCCCGCGTTCTTGATGAGACGCCAACACATCTTGCACGGAGTGCCGTTGACATAGAGCGTGGCACCGTTGATTGAGACGCCCCCTCTAGCGGCTTGTATTATGGCATTTGCCTCAGCATGAACGCTGACACAAAGCTCGTATCGCTCTCCTTTTGGTATGTTGAGTCTTTCCCTCTCACATCCTAAATTAAGGCAATGTGGCTCGTTTCGTGCGGCACCATTGTACCCAGTTGATAAAATGTGATCCCCTTGAGACACGATTATCGCACCATATTGCCTTCTCGTACACGTTGATCGCAAGGATACGGTTCTCGCTAGAGTCAGGTAGTACTCATCCTTGGATATCCGATGATCCTGTTCTGTCCTATTTGGCGTCTTGTTCATAGTATTTCGTTCTTCAAGTGTCCTGCAGTGTAATCGCCAGGCGTCTCATGCCATATATATCATATTAAGGCTATTTTAATACTTGGTCACGAGTTTATAAATAACGGCGTGCGATCTTTAAACCAAGCAAGCCACATTTCAATGCACGGGAGACTGCATGAAAGGGGGAGAACAGAAAATCAAAGTACTGGGCGCAGGTAACTACCTTATGGCAGATGACGGAGTTGGAGTACATGTACTTGAAAAGCTGGAGCAGTCTCCCATCCCTGGCGTTGAGCTCGAGAACGCCGGAGTCGGCGGTCTTGCAATACTTGATCTGATAGAGGACGCTGACGACGTTATAATCATCGATGCTGTGCGTGGCGGAGGCGGAGCACCTGGGTCAATTTACAGGTTTACCGATAAGGATTTGCCGCCCGCTCAATTGTTTATGATGTCGCTCCACGATCTCAACTTAGTCGATACGTTGGCGTTGGGGCATCAAATTCAGCCGGAGCTTATG